>JBKJLP010000449.1:0-3216 GCA_046596735.1 Mycobacteriales bacterium
CGGGTCCTCGACGTCGACCCCGAGTTGTTGCTGCCGCTGGTGGTCGACCGCTTCGGGTCGACGCAGCGCGCGGCCATCGACCTTGTGGCCGAGCAGGTGGCCGAGGGGCAGCGCGACGGCAGTGTCCGGCTGGTCGATGCGCGGCTTGCGGCGACCTGCCTGCAGCTCACCGCGCAGTCCTTTGTGTTTTCGGCCCGGGTGGTTGACGGACTCGGAGTCACCGACGAGCTACGTCGACTCCTCGACGCCTACCTGCGGCCATGACCAGCGTGCCCGCGACCGGTCCGCACCTCACGGCGGCGCGGCGCGCCCGCGAGCTGGCCGAACTCTCGTCCACGGCCGTCGACGTCCTGGTCATGGGCGGGGGAGTCACTGGTTGCGGCATCGCGCTGGACGCCGCCTCACGCGGGATGACCGTCGCGCTGGTCGAAAAGAGCGACCTCGCCCACGGCACCTCGCGCTGGTCCTCCAAGCTCGTTCACGGTGGCCTGCGCTACCTCGCCTCGGGTGATGTCGCTCTCGCCCTGGAGAGCGCCCGTGAGCGCGACATCCTGTTGCGCCGCACTGCTCCGCACCTCGTCCGGCCGCTGCCGATGCTCGTACCCCTCGGGGATGCCCTCAGCCGACGGGATGCGCTGCTGTTCGACGCCGGGCATCGCACGGCTGATCTGCTCCGGCTGGTCGCCCGCACTCCACGGTCGGCCTTGCCGCGTCCGCGCCGGGTCGGCGTCGCGGAGACGTTGCGCCAGCTGCCCGCCGTACGCCGGGCCGGTCTGCGCGGAGCGCTGCTCAACTGGGACGGGCAGCTCGAGGACGACGCACGCCTGGTGATCGGGCTCGCGCGCACCGCGGCCGCGTATGGCGCTCGGGTGCTCACTCGGGTGATGGCGCTGGATGGCGCCGGCACTGTCCGGGACGACCTGACCGGCGAGACGCTGGTCGTTCGCGCAAGGCACATCGTCAACGCCACCGGGGCGTGGGCGGACACCCTCGCGCCGCAGACCAGGTTGCGTCCCAGCAAGGGTGTCCACGTGGTGTTGCCGGCAGCAGCCTTGGGCCACCCGGGCGCCTCCATGACGGTGCCGGTTCCCGGCGAGGCCAACCGCTACGTCTTCGCGCTCCCGCACCCGGACGGACTCGTCTACGTCGGCCTCACCGACGACCCGCTGACCGGTCCGCTGCCCGACGTCCCCGCCGCGGACGAGTCCGAGATCGCCTTCCTGCTCAGCACGCTCTCGCTCGGCCTCGAGCGGCCGCTGCAGCGCTCCGACGTCGTCGGCTCGTATGCCGGGGTTCGCCCGCTCCTGGCTGGGGTCGAGGGTCGTACGGCGGACCTGTCGCGTCGGCACGCGGTCGTCCAGGGCGACGACGGGATGTGGACGGTGCTCGGCGGCAAGCTCACGACCTACCGGCGGATGGCGCAGGACGCCGTTGACCGGCTGACCGAGGCGCCCTGCCGTACGCACGACCTGCCGCTCGTCGGTGCGGTCGGTCCCAGCGCTCCGGGACTCCCGCCGCGGCTGGTGCGGCGGTACGGCTCGGAGGCGGGCGCCGTCGCTGCGTTGGCCGAGGGTGACCCGCGGCTGTTGGATCCGGTGGCACCCGGCGTCCCGGTGCTCGGGGTGGAGCTTGCGTGGGGAGTCGTCGCCGAGGGAGCCCTGACGGCGCAGGACCTGCTCGAACGACGTACGCGGTTGTCTCTCGTGGATGCGTGGGGGGAGGCCGCTGGGGCGGCTGCCGAAGCGGCGCTGCACGGTGCCGGGTCGGCCCGGCCACTCGTCAGCTGAGCGGGGGCCGGCTCAGGTCGCCAGCGGGGGCACCCGCAAGGTGAGGAACGGCACGCGCTCCAAGATCGCCGTGCCGGCCCGATGTACCGCGATCGGGTCGCGGGTGATGATCCAGGACCACAGGTCGTCCGCGGACTTCTCGCGCTGGGCGAGGAAAGCGACTCGGCGAGCTGGGCCGCAGGCGATCATGGCCCACTCCTGAGTGAGGGCGTCGTCCTTGCGCAGCGGCACCGTCAACGGACGCGAGCGATCCGCCGGAACGTCGCGTGGCATGTCCGGTCCGAGTATGAGGACGACAGCGCCGGCACGTACGAGCAGGTCGCAGGTGCGTTGCAGCGCGGCGGACGGTGCGCCGGCGTCGGGCAGCACCACGAGCGCCATCGAGGTGCCGGACATGAGGGCGCTGGTTTCCACGGAGCCGAACCGGCCGTTGAGCGCAGCACGGGTGGCGGGCTGATGGGCGTCCAGCGGCACAGCGGCCGCAGCACGGCCGAAGACCGACGAGACCGGCGCCGGCGCCCGCTTCGCCACTGCTGGTGCGCGCAGGGCGAGGACCGCCGAGCGCAAGCGCGCAGCAGTCTGCTCGGTTGCGGCGATGGCTTCACCACCGAGGCGGTCGGTCACGGAAGAGTTGTCGACCCGTAGCGTCGTGTCCTTGACCTGGTCGCGGGAGGAGATCTGACGTGGCTGCAGCGGCTCACGGCGCCGTGCCGCCCGGGTGGCCGTCCGAGGTGCTCCCACCGCAGGCGCCGGACTGGGAGCGCAGCGCCGTCGCGTGGTTGTTTGACCTGTGCCCGCCGGACTACCGCGCTCACGAGGTCCTGCGGCGTCATCCGGTGGTGTTGGCGCGGTTCGCGGCCGGGCACGTGGAGGCTGCCGTGGAGGCAGCTCGCGCCGGGCTCCGCACGGTGCGCGAGGACCTGCGCGCAGTCGTGCCGCCCGAAGCCGTAGAGGCCGCGATCGCGGCGTACGACCGCGAGGGGCGGCGGCTGGTTCAGGCTGGGCGACAGGTGGCGCTCGTTGCCGAGGCGCTCAGCGGGCGACGCTGGGTACCCCGCCTATGAAGCAGCGGTTGAACCGGCAGCGAGCGCGGCCCGAACGTAGAGTGATGAGCGTGAGCGTGCTTGAGACGATCCAGGGTCCGGCCGACCTCAAGCGACTCACGCCGGAGCAGATGCCGCTGCTCGCTGCCGAAATTCGCGACTTCATGGTCGACGCGGTCTCGCGCACCGGCGGTCACCTCGGACCGTCGCTAGGCGTCGTCGAGATCACCCTGGCGCTGCACCGGGTCTTCGACTCCCCGCGCGACAAGATCCTGTGGGACACCGGCCACCAGGCCTACGTCCACAAGATCGTGACCGGCCGCCGCGAGGGCTTCGGCACGCTGCGCAAGCAGGGCGGATTGTCCGGCTATCCAAGCCGGTCGGAG
>JBKJLP010000506.1:0-3108 GCA_046596735.1 Mycobacteriales bacterium
CCACACCGACACCGACTCCCACACCGACACCGACTCCCACACCGACACCGACTCCCACACCGACTCCCACGCCCACGCCGACGCCGACGCCCACCCCGGTCGTCAGTGCTGTCCGCACGTTCCTCGCGACGGCCGACACCCAGCTAGTCCAGCGCAATGCCGGCACCAACTACGGCGGCCGGTCCAGCTTCGTCGTGGACGGCTCACCGCGGACCGACGCACTGCTCCGGTTCTCCGTCGACACCGCGGGTTGCACTGTGCTGCGGGCCGAACTCCAGCTGGTGTCGACGGACCCGTCGGACAACGGTGGTTCGGTCTACCGCACCTCAGCCGCCTGGGAAGAGCGCACGGTGACGTGGCAGACCGCGCCGCTGGCGCAGGAGCGGATCGGCGGGTTCGCCCCTCCGGCTCCCGGCTCGACGTACCGGGCTGTCCTGTCGGGTCCAGTGACCGACGGTCCCTTCGCCGTGCGCATGAGCACCACGTCCAATGACGGGGCCGGCTGGTCCTCGCGCGAGTCCGGTGTGGACGTCACTCCGCGGCTGCTGGTCACCTGCGGGTAGGTCAGCCCGTCGGTGCCGGCTCAGGTCGGTGCGTTGAGCGCCCAACGCAGGGCCGAGGTCACGTCGCGATCGGAGAAGGCGAACCCCTCGGCCTCGAGGACGGCCGGAACGAGCCGCTGACCGGTGAGCACGCCGTCCTGCGCAAACTCGCCGAGCACGGTGCGGAGCACGAAGCCCGGCACGGCCACGGGGAAGGTGGGCCGGTGCAGCACTCGGTTGAGGGCCTTGGTGTAGTCGCGGTTGGTGACGGGCGCAGGACCGACGAGGTTGACCGGACCCTGCGCCTCGCTGGCCAAGAGGTGGATGATCGCGGCGATCTCGTCGCGCAAAGAGATCCAACTCATCCACTGCTGCCCGCTGCCGAGCGGTGCGCCTAGCCCGAGTTTGGCCACCGCGGCCTGCTTGGCCAGGGCGCCACCCTCCTTGGCCAACACGATGCCGGTACGCATCAGCACCACCCGCGCACCGGCCTCTTGCGCGGGTGCGGTCGCCTGCTCCCACTGGCGCACCACGTCAGCCAGGAAACCACTGCCGTGGGGCCCGGACTCGTCGCTCGTCCGGTCGCCGGTGTCGCCGTACCAGCCGATGGCACTGGCGCAGAGCAGGGTCGGGACGCCGGCCTTCGCGACGGCCAGCGACACCGCCCGGGTGCTGACGACGCGACTGTCCAGGATCGTCTTTTTGTAGGAGTCGGTCCAGCGCTTGTCGGCGACGCCCGCGCCGGCGAGGTGGATGACCGCGTCGAGGTCTTGCACCGCCTCGGGGGCCAGGTGCGTCGCGTCCCAGCGGCGCTCGTTCGGCGCTGAGGCCGGTCGTCGTACGAACACGACCGCTTCGTGGCCCGCGTGGCGCAGGGCCGGAAGCAGTGCAGTGCCGATGAGCCCGGACGCGCCGGTGATCCCGATCTTCATGCGCTGATCTTCACCCCGTGGTGCGCAGGCTGCACGCTCGGGCAGCTACAGGCCGAGTTCGCCGGCGAAGTCGCCCTCTTCGAGGCGCTCCTTGATCGTGGTCAGGAAGCGAGCCGCGTCAGCGCCATCGACGATGCGGTGGTCGTACGTCAGCGCCAGGTAGACCATCGAGCGGACGGTGACCACCTCACCGAGTTGCGGGTCCTCGACGACGACGGCGCGCTTGACGACCGCGCCGGTGCCCAGGATGCCGACCTGCGGCTGGTTGATGATCGGGGTGTCGAACAGCGCACCGCGCGAGCCGGTGTTGGTCAGCGTGAACGTCCCGCCGCCCAGCTCGTCCGGGGTGACCTGGTTGTTGCGGGTGCGGTCGGCTAGATCGGCGATCTTGCGCGCCATCCCGGCCAGGTTGAGGTCGCCAGCGTTGTGCAGAACCGGCACGAGCAGCCCGCGCTCGGTGTCCACGGCGATGCCCAGGTGGGCGCCCTCGTGGTAGGTCACCGTGCCGGCCTCGAGGTCGATGCTCGCGTTGACGACCGGGTGTGTCTTGAGCGCCTCGACCGTGGCCAGGGCAAAGAAGGGCAGGAACGACAGCTTGACGCCCTCGCGGGCCTCGAAGCCGCCCTTGGCCTGGTCGCGCAGGCGAGCGATCTTGGTGACGTCCGCCTCGAGCACGGTGGTCAGTTGGGCCGAGACCTGCAGCGATTCGGTCATCCGGGCAGCGATGACCTTGCGCAGCCGAGACAGGTCCTCGGTCTTACCGCGTACGGCGGTCGACGCGGCGGGGGCTTGAGCCGGCGAGGCGGCCTTGGCCGGCGCGGTCGGGGCCTGCTGAGCCGGGGCGGCTGCGGCTGCGGCTGCGGGTGTCGGGGCTGCGGGTGTCGGGGCTGCGGGTGCTTCCGGCGCGGCCGGGGCCGCGGGTGAGCCACCGCCCTGATCGGCGGCGTCGAGCACGTCCTGCTTACGGATGCGGCCACCGACCCCAGTGCCCTGGACGCTGGACAGGTCTACGCCGTGCTCGGCCGCGAGCTTGCGGACCAGCGGCGTCACGTAGGCGCCCTCAGCACCCTCGCCGCCGCTCGGGGCCGGAGCGGCCGGCTGCGGCTGCTCGGTTTGGACGACCGGCTGCGGCGCCGGGGCGGCGGCAGCGGGAGCCGACTCCTGCACAGCGGCCGGGGCCGCCTCGGGTTCTGCAGTGGGCTCGGGCTCGGGTGCCTCCGGCTCGGGTTCTGCCGCCGGCTCAGGCGCTGCCGCCGCCTCGGGTGCGGCGGCCTCGCCAGCACCAGCGCCATCGTCGATGATCGCCAACTCGACGCCGACCTCGACGGTCTCGTCCTCCTGCACCTTGATCGACGTCACGATGCCGGCCGCCGGCGAAGGGATTTCGGTGTCGACCTTGTCGGTCGATACCTCCAGCAGCGGCTCGTCGGCCTCGACCCGCTCACCCTCCTTCTTCAGCCAGCGGGTGACGGTGCCCTCGGTGACGCTCTCGCCGAGGCGCGGCATGGTGACGGAGACGGCCATGGGTGCGTGAACTCCTGATTCGCGGTGCGGTGAGGGAGAGGTTACGAGTGACTATGCAGCGGCTTGCCGGCCAGCGCGAGGTGCGCCTCACCGACAGCTTCGGACATGGT
>JBKJLP010000120.1:0-2742 GCA_046596735.1 Mycobacteriales bacterium
TTCGTCGACTTTCGTCCTACATGCTCAAGGCTCGAAGGGCCTCATTCCGTCGCAGCGAGAATCTGAGCGGCGCTGATGGCAACGTCCAGACCGTGACCGGCCGCGAATCCGTGCCGACTGACGCCGATGAGCTGAGTGGCGTCCCGGCGAGCCCCAGGGATCTTGGCGATGTCAGCCATGAGCGCGTTCGTGTCGCTCCTGCTGAAGGCCGTGGCCTCCCGCCACTTGATCGACCCGGCAAGCGTCACCGCTTTGGGCCGCGGCAACTCGTCGACCATGACGATGTCGACCTCCGGATTGTTCTGGCGGGTCCAGAATCCGCCAACGGCGGCAGGCGGCGGCCAAGGACCGTCGATGCGAAGCAGCGCCTCGTGGACCACCGGCTCGACCGCCTTGCCGCGGTACGCGCTGAAGTCCTGTGCGATCCGGGCCAGGGTGCGGTCGCCCTGGCCGCGTGCGATCTCGTCGATGTTCGGACCGACGAACCGCAGCCAAAACCGCAGATAGGCGTCGGACACGTAGTAGCGGCGCTCCCGGTCCCACCCTTTGCCGTCGAGGCGCTCGACGGGCAGCACGACCTTCTTGGCCGCCAGCACTCCCAGCGCTCGCGTGAGCGTGGTGGCACTCGCGACGCGCAGGTGATGCTGAATGCTCGTGAACGTCCGTTCCCCGGTGCCGACCGCCTCGAGAACCGCGCGGGCCTGCGGCTGACCATCGAATTCGGCATCGAGGATTCGCTGGCCGTGCATGACCAGCAGTCCGTTGTCGTCCCGCAGCTGCGACTCCAGGTAGGTCATCGCGGGCGTCTCGGCAGGCCAGTCCTCCGCGAGGACCGGGAATCCCCCACAGATCAGGTAGGCGTCGATGCTGTCCGCCGGGTTCGCGAGGCCGAGCATGGCGGCGGTCTCGCCGGGGGTGAGCGGGTCCACGCGCGGCTCACGGCTGGGCCGGCCGAAGAGCTCCCCGTCGTGTCCGGTGACGCGCTCCATGATGCCGACATCCGAGCCGATCAGGATCACGAGCACCGGTAGGCGCGCAAGGTGCTTGTCCCAGCAGTGCTGCAACTCAGCGCCGGCCCGCGGGTCACCCTCGAGGATGTACGGGAGCTCATCGATGACGATGGTCAGCGGCTGCTGCACCGTCGCCTGCTGAGCCGCGAAGCGCAGCGCTGCGTCCCACGAGTCGAACGACACACCTTCCGCGAGGCCGGCGGCCGGCAGGTCGGACTCGGCGACCGCCTTGGCGAACTGCGCCAGCGCTGACGCCCGCGTGGTCCGCCGGGGGGCGGAGAAGAAGACGTGCGGCCCGGCACCGGCCTCGGAGACGAACCGCTGCACGAGCGAGGACTTGCCGACACGGCGGCGACCGCGCATGGCGACCATGCGGCCCTTCTCGGCGGTGACCGCGCGACGCTCGCTCCGAAGCTGCTCAAGTTCCCTCTCACGACCGATGAACCGCGGCATCCCAGACCCCCGCACGCTAGAGACTTACATCTCCGATAGTAACACGGACGCAAGTGTTCCGAGCCGGCCTCACTCGGGCTGTCGGGAAGTCGCGGCGGGCTATAGCCGTGAGAGAACGGTGTCGCGGGCAAATGCGACGAGCCTCTGGGTGGCTCGCATGATGGTCTTCAGGTCGCCTGCGACCAGCGGGAGGAAGCTGTAGTGCGCAAGGTCCTTCTTGCCGATGACGCGCCCGAAGTCCTTGGCTGCCGCCTCGCCACCACCCGCGATGCTGTTCAACAGGGCACCGGCGTCGGCGTGGTCCTGACTGCGTGAGCTCTGCCCGAGCGCCGCGCAGCATGCGGCATCAGATGCCGCGATGGAGGCTAGGACCGCTAGCCCGGCGGCGACGGTCGCTGACGGCGGGAAGTCAGCCTCAGACGCAACGAGCTCGGCAACCTCAAGGTACTTCTCGGCGTCGGCGAGTCGCTTCTTGGCCTCTGCTGGCCCGCACTGGCGTGTGCGGCCTTTCGCGGACGCGCGGCTCATGAGGCGCGAGCCTGCCCGATGAGGTCAGAGAGGAGGGTTCCGCACAGCAGGATGCCGTCATCGAGCATCGGGGACAGCGCGGCCCGCTCCATCGCGGCCACGCGCTCGTCGCTGAACTCGATAAGGCTGGCCGGGTTACCGGTCCAGGCTGCGATGACGGTGCTCAGTTCGTCGGTCTGACGCTGCCAGGTCTCGTCATCTTCGTCGACGTCCCTGGGGCGGATGAGGAAGATGTCGATGTCGCTAGAGGCGTCCCCGTCGGCTCTTGCTGCTGAGCCGAACAAGGAGGCGTGAACCGCCGGCACCTCCCAGCCCTGAAAGGCGCTCTTCAGTCTGGAGATGAGCTCAAGGCGGATGTTCGCCAGCGCAGCCACGGCCGGATAGGCGACGTGCTCGCGATTGAGCGAGTAGAGGTACGCCGGTGGAGCTTCGGCGCGGACGACGATTCCCTGCTGGACCAACCGCTCCAGGGCCGCGTTGACGGCCGGTCGAGAGCCGCGCCGGACCATTCGCGCGATGCGCCGGCCGGTCATCTGGCCCGTCGTTCCCGCGAGGGTCACCAAGACGTCCCCGGCCACCTGAGGGGCCACGGCACGATAAGGGCGGGAAAGATCCACGGATCGAAGGTACCACGACGCTGGCAGTAAAACCTGCCGATTGGCTCGAAAACCTGCCGGGCCTTGAGACTGAGGTTTCGGGACGTCGGAGAACCCTGCCAATACCCGGAGGGGGACTCGAACCCCCATGTCCT
>JBKJLP010000147.1:0-7654 GCA_046596735.1 Mycobacteriales bacterium
GAGGCATCACCACCGCGTCGTACTCGGGCCGCACAGACGACGCGGAACGACGCTCCGCCGAGGAAGACCTGCTCGCCAACCGGGTGAAGGCCCTGGTCGCGACAAGCGCCCTCGGCATGGGCTTCGACAAGCCCGACCTCGGCTTCGTCGTCCACCTCGGCGCGCCGGACTCGCCCATCGCCTACTACCAGCAGGTCGGGCGCGCCGGCCGCGGCGTCGACCGCGCCGAGGTGCTGCTGCTGCCAGGCCAGGACGACGAGGCGATCTGGCACTACTTCGCCTCGCTGGCTTTCCCGTCCTCCGAGCACGTCCGGACCACGCTCGATGCTCTGTCGCCGACCGCCGCACTGTCGACGGCCGCGCTGGAGACGCGCGTGGACCTGCGCCGTACGCGGCTGGAGACGATGCTCAAGGTTCTCGACGTCGACGGCGCGGTGCGCCGCGTCTCGGGCGGCTGGGTGTCGACCGGACAGGACTGGACGTACGACGACGATCGCTACGCACGGGTGAGCGCAGCCCGCGAGCACGAGCAGCAGGCGATGCGCGACTACGCCAGCACGCCGGGTTGTCGGATGGAGTTCCTGCGCCGCCAACTCGACGACCCCGGGGCCAGGCCGTGCGGCCGCTGCGACCTCTGCACCGGATCGGCGTCGGCGACCGCGATCGCCCCGGAGACGCTGGCTGCCGCGCAATCCCTGCTCGCGCGGCCGGGGGTAGTCGTCGAGCCGCGCCGGATGTGGCCGTCCGGCCTGGCTCAGCTGGGCATCGAGCTCAGGGGCCGGATCGCGGCAGCAGAGACGGCCGAGCCCGGCCGGGCGCTGGGCCGGCTGTCCGACGTCGGGTGGGGGGGTCGTCTCCGGCAGGTGTTCGAGGCACCGGACGCCGAGGTGCCCGACGACCTCGTCCGCGCCGTAGTGGAGGTCCTCGCCGGTTGGGACTGGGAGACCCGGCCACAGGGCGTGGTGGCGCTGCCCTCGCGTTCCCGTCCACTGCTGGTGGCTTCGCTGGCTCGGCGGTTAGCCGACATCGGGCGGCTCCCCCTACTCGGCACGCTGGAGCGGACGAACAGCTCGTCAGCGAACCAGGGAGCCAACAGCGCCCAGCGCCTACGCGCCGTGCACGGTGCCCTGGCCCTGCCACCTGGTCTCGCGTTCGATGGCCAGGCTGTCTTGCTCGTCGACGACCGCACGGACACCGGCTGGACCCTCACCGAAGCGGCCCGTGTGCTCCGGGCGGGTGGTGCGGGTCACGTCCTGCCGCTGGTGCTCGCCACCACTGGCTGACCTACCGTGGCCGGATGAGTCGATGGCAGGCGCGCCAACTGGCGGAGCAAACGGGTCGCACGTTCGTGATCACCGGAGCTAACAGCGGGGTGGGCCTGGAGGCCGCTCGTGACCTCGCCGGCCGCGGCGGGCACGTGGTGCTGGCCTGTCGAGACGTTGCTGCTGGCGAGCGAGCCAAGTCCGAGATCCTGGCCGGTGCCCGCGGGACCGCAGAGGTCCTCGAGCTGGACTTGGCCGACCTCGACAGCGTGACGGCTTTTGCCGACAGCTTGGTCAAGCAGCTGGAGGCTGACCATCGCCCGCTCAACGCCTTGGTGTGCAACGCCGGCGTGATGGGCGGGCCGCCGCTGTTCACGACCCAGGGCTACGAGCGCCAGATGGGTACCAACCACCTGGGCCACACGGCCCTGATCACCGCGCTATGGCCGGCGCTTCATCAGGCCGGTGGGCGGGTCGTTCTCATCAGCAGCATCGCCGCCCGCGGCGGTCGCCTGACCGCCCAGTCGACGCGTGACGACCTCATCGCCCCCAGCCCGTACGAGACGCAGAAGGTCTACAGCAACACCAAGCAGGCCAACCTGCTGCTCGCCCAGGAACTGCACCGACGCGTCGTTACTGCCGGCTCCCCGGTCAGCGTCGTCGCGGCACACCCGGGTGTCTCGTGGACCAACCTGTACCCCCGCCAGTTGCGCGAGCAGGGCCGCGGCTGGACGGTGCCGTTCGTCAAGGCCGTCCATCCGGTGGTCTTCCAGTCGGCCCAGGCGGGCGCCCTGCCGACACTGCGAGCGCTCGATAGCTCCACGCCCAGCGGCGCGTTCGTCGGGCCCACGGCGCTCATGCAGTTTCGCGGCCGCCCCGAACTGCTTGAGGTCTACTCAACGGCCAGCGACCCGGCGGTCGCCGCGCGGCTCGTCGAACTCACCGAAGACGTCCTGGGGACCCCGCTGCCGGTCTAGGTCGGATCAGCGCGGGTGCGCAAGCATCGCTGCACTGGCCGGACGTCGCTCCCCCAGCCCGTGCCAGGCAGCGATCCACGCGCCGACTTCCCGGGCCGGTAGCGGGCGCAAGAAGAGGTAGCCCTGGGCCGCGTCGCAGCCCAAGCCGGTGAGCTCGCGCCACGTCTGCTCGTCCTCGACGCCTTCCGCCACCGTGCGCAGCCCCAGCCGTCGACCGAGGTCGATGCTGGTCTGTACCAACGCGTAGTCCTGCGGGTCGGTCATCATGCCGCTCACGAAGGAGCGGTCGATCTTGAGCTCTCGCACGGGTAGGTCGCGCAGGTAGCGCATGGACGTGTAGCCGGTCCCAAAGTCGTCGATCGACAGTTGGACGCCGAGCGCGTGCAGCCGCGCGATCACCTCGAAGGCGCGGATCGGGTCGGCCACGATCGCGCTCTCGGTGATCTCGAGCATGAGGCGCCCGGGCAGAACGCCGGACGCGT
Source organism: Mycobacteriales bacterium (assembly GCA_046596735.1). Taxonomy (GTDB): domain Bacteria; phylum Actinomycetota; class Actinomycetes; order Mycobacteriales; family SCTD01; genus RYN-124. Next base: position 2,722 of record JBKJLP010000147.1, read on the forward strand.
CCAAGGCCGCCTTGACGGACTCCGGCAGCGAACTGTCGAGCAAACACCGCGTGGACAGGTTGACCGAGATCGTCAGGTCGAGACCCTCGTCCTGCCAGGCACGGCTCTGAGCGAGCGCCAGCCGGAGAACCCCGTCGGTCAACGCGTGGATGAAGCCGCTGCCCTCTGCCAGCGGGATGAACTCGTCGGGAGCGAGTAGCCCTTCCGTCGGGTGCTGCCAACGGACCAGAGCCTCGACGCCGACGACGCCACCCGCGTTCAGGTCGAGAATCGGTTGGTAGTAGACGAGCAACTCGTCGTCGACCACCGAACGGCGCAGGGCAGCCAGCAGTCCCAGCTTGCGGGGGCTGTGCTCGTCGAGGTGCTGCTCATAGCGAATGACCCGCTGGTGCTTGGCTTTAGCGACATACATCGCAATGTCAGCACGTTGCAGCAGGACATCTGGCGTGGAGCCGTCCGCCGGGTGCACGGCAAGACCCGCGCTCGCCTCGATGACCAGGGTCAAGCCGTCCACGGTGAAGGGGCGCATCAGGGCGCCGAGCACCCGCTCGGCGACTTGCTCGTAGGACTCCTGGCCCGCAGCCGACTCGGTCGCGGTGTCGTGCAGGAGCAGCACGAACTCGTCACCGCCCAGCCGGGCAATGATGTCCCCACCGCGCAGCACCTCGCGCATCCGCGGACCAATCAGCGCGAGCAAGCGGTCGCCGTACTGATGACCGAGCGTGTCGTTGATCTCCTTGAACCGGTCGAGGTCAAGCAGCACGACCCCGAGCGTCTCGTCGCTGCCCAACTCAGCGAGTCGGACGTCGAGCGTCTCGGCGAAGGCCAACCGGTTGGGTAAGCCGGTCAACGGATCCTGGCGAGCCTGCCGCTCGCTCTCGTGGCTCTGTCGGAGCAGCTGCCTGTCGTACTCCCTACGAGCATGAAGCACGAAGGACACGAGGATCAGCCCAACGGCGAACCCACCGACGATGGCGCTCAGGGCGACATTTTCGGCGCGACGCAAGGCCTGTCCGGCGACCGCAGCCTCTTGGTCGTGAAGCCTGGACAGGCCGAAGACAGTGGTCTGCAACGCTGCCGCGAGTGGGCCAACCTCGCCTTCGTCGATCTGTCGAGCTAACGCGAAATCCATGTCATCAGTGGCAGAGAACAGCCGCTGGATCGAGCCCTGATAGAAGTCGTTTCGGGAGATGATGTCTTGCGCATCAGCCGCCTCACCGTGACCGCCGATCCCCATGACCGCCACCATGGCCCTATGCACCGCGTAGCCGGCCTCGGTGTGCTGGCGGAGCACGTCATGCGATGGCGCAAGGCGGTACTCACGCTCGTACGACGCCTCCTGGGCGACGGAAAAGCGGGCTTCTTGGTAGGCGGCGGCGAGCCGATGGCTGCGGTCCGCCTCGGTGGCGGCCCGCCGCGTCTCGAGAGCGGACCACAGGGCGACGACAGTGAGCGACAGCAAGACTCCGGCGAGCACGGCGGAGGCAGCCCGGCCACGGACGCGCTCAGCCCCATTCGGCCGGAGACGGTGCCGCACAGGACCCCCTCATCGCTACGACTGCTTCTGCCGTCGATGTCCCTTCGGCATACCCAAGAGCCGGCTGGACCCAACCCGTATCGGAAACGGTCCCCCCTTTGCGGCGTTTCGTCCAGCAATCAACCAGGTTCGAGGAGCTTGCGGGCGGCTTTGCGGTCGGTTTTGCCCACGCTGGTGAGGGGCACGGCGTCGACAACCCGGATCTCCCGCGGCCGCTTGGTCTTGGCCAGCCGCTCGGCGGCGAAGGCGAGCAGGGCGCCCGCGTCGACATCGGCGCTCAGCTGGACGAAGGCGACGACCTCCTCCCCCAGCGTCGGATCGGGGCGCCCGACAACAGCAGCCGCAGCCACTGCCGGGTGCTCGAGCAGCACGTCCTCGACGTCGCGGGGGTAGACGTTGAAGCCACCACGGATGATGAGGTCCTTCGTACGGTCCACAATCGTCAGGTAGCCCTCCGCATCCAGGTGCCCAACGTCCCCGGTCCGCAGCCAGCCATCCGGGTTGACCTCGGAGGTCGCAGCCGGGTCTCGCCAGTAGCCAGCCATGACCCCAGCGGACTGCACGCAGATCTCTCCGTCGTCACCCGTGGGTACCTCGGCTCCGGTCGGGTCGACGACCCGCAGGCGCACCCCGTCCAGGGGGACGCCGACAGTGCCCTCTCGCCGGGCGTCGGGCGGGTTCATGGTGGCCGTCGACGTCACCTCGGTGCAGCCGTAACCGTCGCAGACCCGGGCCGACGGGATCCGCCGCTCGACCTCCGCGCGTACGGATGGCGCGAGTGGAGCGCCACCCGAGGTCACATAGGTGAGCGAGCTCAAGTCGTGTGCTTCCAGGGGCTGCGCGAGGAGCAGTTGCAGCATCGAGGGCACGACGGCACTGGCTTCAAGGTGCTCGCGCTCCACCGTGCTGATCCACCCGGCTGCATCGAACCGGCCCATCAGGTGCAGCGGTCCTGGCGCGGAAACGTGCAGCCGACTGACCAGGTTAATGAGGCCGAAGACGTGGGACATCGGTAGCGGCAGCAGCAGCGAGCGGGTTCCGGCGCTCTCCACGACCCGCTGGCGAGCCGCTGCTGTCGCGATCAGGTTTGCGTGCGTCAACATGACGCCCTTGGCCCGGCCCGTGGTGCCGCCGGTGTAGAGCAACGCCGCCATGTCGTCGGCCAAGCGTGCCGTGCGGGTCACCGGCGCCGCGGTCGCCAGGGCGTCCAGCGATACGCCATCGCCGCCGGCGATCACGACCTGCACGGTGGTACTCACGGTCGCTGCGACGACCAGCTCCGCCGAAGCCTGCGTCGCGAACACCAGCCGGCAATCGCTGTCGCGCAGCACATGGTTGAGCTCGGCGGGGGTCACCGCCGGGATGACCGGCATGGCCACCGCTCCGACGTGCCAGCTGGCCAGGTAGGCCACCACTACGTCGGCACTGTTGGTCATGACGACGCCGACGCGGTCGCCAGCCCCCACGCCGAGCTGGTGAAGTCCGCCGGCCACTCTGGCAGCTCGATCGAGCACCTCGGTCAACCGGTACGACACCCCGTCGGCAATCACGAAGGGGTAATCGCCGAGCCGGTCGAGCGTGTGGTGCCCGAGCTGACCGAGATGGACCGGGGTCATCCGAGCGCGACGACCATCTTGCCGACGTTGTCGCCGGCGAGCATCCCGATGAAGGCGGAGGGAGCGTTTTCCAGCCCTTCCACGGTGGTTTCGCGGAAGGTGAGTTGACCGCTCGCCAGCCACCCGCCGACCTCACGGATGAAGTCCGGCAGCAGGTGCTGGTGGTCGCTGACGAGCAACCCACGCAGGGTCAGCCGCTTGCCGATAATCATGGGCATGTTGCTGGGACCCGGCGTCGGCGAGGTGTTGTTGTACTGCGAGATCATCCCGCAGATGGCGGCCCGTCCGTGCACCCGCAGCGCGGAGATGGCGGCCTCAAGATGCTCGCCGCCGACGTTGTCGAAGTAGACGTCGATGCCCTTGGGCGCCGCCGCGTTGAGAGCCGGCAGCACGGGGCCGTCCTTGTAGTTGAAGGCCGCAACAAAGCCGAGCTCCTTGAGCCAGGCCACCTTCTCCGCCGTACCCGCACTGCCAATGGCGATCCCGCCACGAAGGTTGGCGAACTGACCGACCAGACTGCCGACGGCTCCGGCGGCGCCGCTCACGAAGACCGTCTCACCCTCCTTCATGCCCGCGACGTCAAAGAGACCGGCGTACGCCGTGAGCCCAGGCATGCCCAGGACGCCGAGGTAGGCCGAAGCCGGCACGAGGGTCGCGTCGACCCCGCGGAACTGGTCAGCCGCACCCAAGGCGTGCTCGCGCCAGCCTTGGCCATGCATCACGAGGTCGCCCACTTTGTGCTTGGGAGAGTGGGAGGCGATGACCTCGCCGACCGCACCGCCGTCGACGACCTCGCCGATCTGCCACGGCGGCGCGTAGCTCTTGACGTCGTTCATCCGACCGCGCATGTAGGGGTCGACGGACATCACCGTGTTGCGGACCAACACCTCCCCGTCTACCGGGTCGGGCAGGTCGACCGTCACGAGGGCGAAGTCGGTGGGCTTGGGGACGCCGACCGGACGGGCGGCGAGGTGCCACTGCTTGCTCTGCACGGGTGGGGTGCCTCTCGTTGGGGTGATCCCCATCCTCGCTGGCGCCGCGGCGGTCAGCTCGAAGGGGTGTCCTGCGCGCGCGCTGCCGGGAAGTCCGCGGGGCGCTTGGCCAAGAACGCCGCGACCCCCTCCGCGTACTCCCGACTGTGCAAGGACGCGGCGTACAGCGCTCGCACGTCGTCGTCAGGGATCACCGCGCCGGCGGCGGACCGGGCGATGAGTTGCTTGCCACCAAGGAGCGAAACCCGCGCGCGCGACGCGAGGGTGACGGCGAGGTCGTTCGCCCTGGCCACCACCTGCTCGGGCGGAAGGACCTCGTGGACGAGTCCGATCCGCAGCGCCGCGGCCGCATCGAGTTGGTCGCCGGTGAACAGGATCCACCTCGCCCAGGCCGCGCCGACGGTTTCGACCAGCCGGGCGGTGGACTCCAGGGCATAGACGATGCCCAGCCGGGCCGGGGTGATGGCGAACCGAGCGGTGGCGTCACAGATGCGCAGGTCGCAGGCCACCGCGAGTTGCGTTCCTCCGCCGATGGCGAAGCCCTGGACCAGGGCGATGGTCGGCTTGGGGAAGGCGATGAGCGCGCCCTCACCGGCGGCAACGGCCTCGGAGTAGGCCTGCGCGCCGTCCGGGTCGGATCTCAGGCTCGTGAACTCCGAGATGTCCGCGCCGGCGCTGAAGGGGCCTCCTTCGGTCCCGGCGAGCACCACCACGTCGACGTCGTCCCGGGCGGAGAGCGCGGGCATGAGGCGACCGAGGGCCGACCACATCGCGAACGAGATGGCGTT
>JBKJLP010000167.1:0-3018 GCA_046596735.1 Mycobacteriales bacterium
CCGTCGACGAGCACGTCATTGGGCCACTTGAGCACCGCGTCGACGCCCGCCGCGTCCCGGACAGCGTCTGCCACCGCGAGTCCGGCCAGCAGCGACAGCCAGCCGTAGTCGGCAACCGGCAGGTCGGGCCGCAGCAGCACCGAGAAGGTCAGGCCGGCGCGCGGCGGCGAAACCCAGGTGCGGTCCAGGCGACCCCGGCCAGCGGTTTGCTCCTCGGCGACCACCACCAACCCGGCTGCCTCGCCGGCCCGCGCCCGCTCGGTCACGACCGCGTTGGTCGACGGCGTCGTGGCCAGCACCTCGACCCGCCAGCCCTCGGGCGCGAGTGCCCGGTTGAGGACGTGCGCCCGCAGCGGCGGCCGGTCCAGGTCGTCGTACACCGGATCAGCCTGCCATCGTCGCGGCGGACATCGGTAGCCTCCAAGCGTGACTGCTGAAGCCGCACCCCCTTCTCCGGACCTGCACACGACCGCTGGCAAGCTCGCCGAGTTGCGCAATCGCAACGACCAGGCGCGGCACGCCGGGTCGGAGGCGGCCCTGGCCAAGCGCCGCGACCTCGACAAGTCCACCGCCCGCGAGCGGATTGAGAGTTTCCTCGACGAAGGCTCGTTCACCGAGACTGATGCGCTCGCACGCCACCGTGCCCGCGACTTCGGCCTGGAAAAGAACCGGCCTACCGGCGACGGCGTCATCACGGGGTTCGGCACGGTTGACGGTCGCCCGGTGTGCATCTTTAGCCAGGACGCGACGGTGTTCGGCGGGGCACTCGGCGAGGTCTACGGCGAAAAGATCGTCAAGGTCATGGACCTCGCGATCAAGACCGGCGTCCCCGTCGTGGGCATCAACGAGGGCAGCGGCGCGCGGATCCAGGAGGGGATCATGGGCCTGGCGCTGTACGGCGACATCTTCTACCGCAACGTCATGGCCTCCGGCGTCGTCCCGCAGATCAGCCTCATCCTGGGCAACTGCGCCGGCGGTCACGTCTACTCGCCGGCGCTCACCGACTTCAACCTGATGGTCGACGGCAACTCCGCGATGATGATCACCGGCCCTGACGTCATCCGTACGGTCACCGGTGAGGACATCTCCATTGAGGACCTCGGCGGCGCCCGGGCGCACAACTCCAAGAGCGGTGTCGCCCACTTCATGAGCGATACCGAGGAGGACGCCCTCGAACTCGCCAAGACGCTGCTGGGCTTCCTGCCGTCCAACAACCTGTCCGAGGCGCCGTCGTTCGACGGTGTCGACGCGCTGGCCGAGCCGCTGCTCGACGAGCTGGACACGATCATCCCGGACAGCAACAACGCGCCGTACGACATGAAGTCGATCATCACGGCAGTGCTTGATGATGGCGATTTCCTTGAAGTGCAGTCGCTGTGGGCTCCTTCCATCGTTGCCGGCTTCGGCCGCATCGAGGGCCGTAGCGTCGGCGTCGTCGCCAACAACCCCATGCAGTTCGCCGGCACGCTCGACATCGACGCGTCCGAGAAGGCGGCCCGCTTCGTGCGCACCTGCGACGCCTTCAACATCCCGGTGCTGACGTTCTGCGATGTGCCCGGCTATCTGCCCGGCGTCGGCCAGGAGCATGCCGGGATCATCCGGCATGGCGCCAAACTGCTCTACGCCTACAGCGAGGCGACCGTCCCACTCGTCACCGTCATCACCCGTAAGGCCTACGGCGGCTCCTACGTCGCGATGGGCTCCAAGCACCTCGGCGCCGACGTCAACCTGGCTTGGCCCACCGCGCAGGTCGCCGTGGTCGGCGCGCTCGGAGCAGTCAACATCGTTCGCCGCAAGGAGATCGCCGCGGCCGCAGACCCGGACGCTGCCCGCGCCGAATTCATGACGGAATACGAAGACACTTTCGCGACGCCCTACATCGCGGCCGAGCGCGGTTTCGTCGACGCCGTCATCGAGCCGTCCCGAACGCGGGTCGAAGTGGCCAAGGCGTTGCGGTTACTGAAGGACAAGCGGCAGAGCCTCCCGCCTAAGAAGCACGGGAACATTCCCCTATGACCGCGCAGTCGCCGGCACCGCCGCTCTTGCAGGTCGTACGGGGCAACCCGACACCCGAGCAACTCGCAGCCCTGATCGCCGTCGTGGCCAGCCGGTCGTCGGCTGCGCCGGCGCCGGCGCCGGTCGCGTCGCTCTGGTCCCGACCCGCCCTGCGCGGCCCCCTGTCCCCCGGTCCCGGCGCATGGCGCGCCTCCGCTCTGCCCTCCTAGGAGACCCACTCGTGTCGAAGATCAGCAAGGTGCTCATCGCCAACCGCGGCGAGATCGCCGTCCGGGTCGCGCGCGCCTGCCGCGACGCCGGCCTGACGTCTGTCGCTGTCTACGCCGAGCCCGACCTGGACGCGCTGCACGTACGCGTTGCTGACGAGGCCTTCGCACTGGGTGGCACGACGCCCGGCGACTCCTACCTGCGCATCGACAAGGTCCTGCAGGCCGTCAAGGACAGCGGCGCGGATGCGGTGCATCCCGGTTACGGCTTCCTGTCTGAGAACGCCGAGTTCGCCCAGGCCGTTATCGACGCCGGCGTGACCTGGATCGGTCCGTCCCCCGCGGCGATCGCTGCGCTGGGCGACAAGACGACGGCGCGGCACATCGCCCTGAAGATCGGCGCCCCCCTAGTGCCCGGCACCGCCGACCCGGTCAAGGGTGTCGACGAGGTGCTCGCTTTCGTCGAGGTGCACGGTCTCCCTGTCGCCATCAAGGCGGCCTTCGGTGGTGGCGGTCGCGGCCTCAAAATCGCTCGTACGCAGGAAGAAATCCCCGAGCTGTACGAGTCGGCAGTGCGCGAAGCGGTTGCCGCCTTCGGTCGGGGTGAGTGCTTCGTCGAGCGCTACCTGGACAAGCCCCGCCACGTCGAGACCCAGTGCCTGGCCGACGACCACGGCAACGTCGTGGTCGTCTCGACCCGCGACTGCTCGCTGCAGCGCCGACACCAGAAGCTGGTGGAGGAGGCCCCCGCGCCGTACCTCTCCGAGGCTCAGGTGAAGACGCTCTACGACTCGTC
>JBKJLP010000240.1:0-3917 GCA_046596735.1 Mycobacteriales bacterium
CATCATCGAGCAGCGACTGCTGCTGTATCGCACGTCGGGCACCGAGGCCCGCGCCGCGCTTTCGCTGGCCCACGGGGCGCCCATGGTGGCCGAGCAGCTGGAGCGTCGGCGGCAGCAGCTCTCTGTGCAGGTACGCGACCAGTTCGCCCCCGAGTTGAAGGCGGCAGGTGTCGCTCGCGGTCGAGCCCTAGCCGCTTGCGCCGATGTCCTGCTGCAGTTCGACGCCCTGGACCACCTCATCGGTCACTGCGCCATGACGGAGCGCCAATGTCGCCGCGTCCTGGCCGAGGGGCTGATGCGCTTGCTCGCCGACTACGCCGCCGCCTAACACCCAAGGATCTCTCATGTCCCTCGCGCAACCCCGCTACGGCACCATCAACGAGCCTTACGTCGACCGACTGCGTGGGCTGTCCGCACCGGACGACGGGCCTCTGCTCATGCTCAACCTGATGAAGTACCGGCCTGTCGCGGACTACGAGGACGGTCGAGTCTCGACGCTCACGGGACGGCAGGCTGACGACGCATACGCGCCGCTCGCGGTGCTCGCCGAGCTTGGCGCACAGGTGGTGCTCTTCGGTGAGGTCATCGAGCAGGTGCGTGGCAACGAGGGCTGGGACCGGGTGGCGATCGTGCGTTACCCAAGTGCGGCCAGCTTCTTCGCGATGCAGGAGCGACCTGATTTTCACGCGCTCCATGTGCACAAGGACGCCGGCATGGAGCGCACGATCATCGCGCTGCTCCGCCCCACCGGCGGCTTGGCGTTGACGGCCGTGCCTGAGCGGCTGCTGGTCGACCTCCTGCAGGACGCGTCGTCGACGCCGGGCGCGTGGACCGTCGAGGGGTGGGTTGTGGGTGATGGCCGCGACTGGTCGGAGGTGCGCCTCGCACCCGAACCCGCCAGCGCGGGTGACGGCGACCCCCGTACGGCCGCCTCCTCGACGGCTGTCGTGATCCAGCCGCTCCTGCTGGTGGCGACCGAACTCTGACCCAAGAAATCGGACAGTAGGGCGACCACCTCGCAAAACTGCGTACCCATGCCGGTCGTAGACGCACTTCACCCGCCACAACACGCATGCCCCGGGATCTGTGGGGCATGAACCAAGAGCCGTGTTGCACAGCGGCGATCCGGTCGTACCCGATCGCGGTCCATCCTTTCGCCGTCGGAGGCCCCATGTATCTCAAGACCTCGCGAGTCACCGCAGGAGCTATCGGTCTGGTGGCTGTCACCGGCCTCCTGACTGCTGGCGCCGCTCCCGCCCTCGCCGCGACAACCACGCAAAACTCACAGGCCGCAGCCCGGGCGCAAGCCCTGCTCATCACGCTCAACTTGCCCGGTGGCGCTGCCACCAAGATCCAGATCGCTCTCGACCCGGTCACGGGCACGGTCATCAAGACCACGACCAAGACCGAAGCGACGGCCGATGCCACCGTGCTCCGCGGCAGCCTCGGGGCCCAGTCGCTCGGCTCGGGAACCTCGTCGGCGAAGCTGCCGTCGCCGACCGAGGCCAGCAGCAACCCGGCCGGCGCCATCGCGGCGGGGCTGAAGGGCACGCCGCTGGAAAACCTGGTCAAGATCGAGTTGTTGCCGTCCAAGGCCAAGGTCACGGCGGCTCCGACCAGCACGTCAGAAGCTTCGGTCGCCAACCTCGGCGTTGGCCTGCCCGACGCCCTCGCGGGCGCCCTCGCCCCGCTCACCGGTCCGCTCCTCGGCGCGGTCGATGGCGCACTCACCGCCCTCGCAGCGGCGTCAGGGACCCCGGTGGCGCAGATCTGCGCCGGGGCGACGTCAGCGGTGACGGCACTCAATCCCGTCACGGTGCCGCTCAATGACGCGCTGAAGGCGCTGCCAATTCCGCTCCCGGTTGCGCCGCTGCTCAACCAAACGACGCTCGGCGCGCTGTGCGGCCTGTCCGACACGCTTACCAAGCTGAACAAGGCCCTGCAGGACGCGCTGAAGTCCTTGACCGGTGACAGTGGGGTCCTCGGTACCGGCCTGATCACGGCCAACCAGAGCATCACCCGCACGGGCACCACGGTCACCTCCCGCGCGGAGGCCTCTATCGCCGGACTTACCCTGCTCGGCCAGAAGCCGTTCGCCAACGCCGAGGTGCTTCGTACGGCCTCGACGGCCAGCGTGTCGGGCGCTCCGGGTTCGGCGAAGGCCGGGATCGAGTCGACGATCGCCGACCTGACCGGCGGTTCGATCGACCCGTTCCTTCAGATCCGTACGACCATCGCGGGCATCCAGAACAGTTTCGTCGGCAAGGGCGTTCTGCCCGCCGAACTGAGCACCGCCTTCGACGATCTCTTCGGCCTGCTGAACGGGGCCCTGGCCCCGATCGGCATCACGCTGTTCAAGCTCGACGACTCCGTGGGAAGCAAGGCCATCGCTGGCTGCCCGGAGGCCCTGACCGGGCTGCTGACCGGGACCCTGACGGCGAGCAACGGCCGCTGCGCCGCTGCCGCGACGCGCGGGGTCGGGTTGGCGGTCAACCTGCCCGCCGCGTTGGCCGGTCCGCTCGGCATCGGGGGTCCGCTCGTTGAGCTGCAGATCGTCCCGACCTCGGTCGTGGCGCAGGCGCAGAACCTCACCGTTGTCGCCCCGCCGACCGCCATCCCGGTGCAGCTGCCGAGGACGGGTGCCGACGCGGCTGTTGCGGCTATGGCGATTCTGCTCTTGCTCGGCGCCGCAGCGACCCGCCGCTACCGCTCGGGCCTGACCGACTGACCTGATCGGAGCTCACCCACAGGCGCGGACCCGAGGGTCCGCGCCTGTGGGCTGTCTGGGTCGCGCATCCGGCGGGCTTCGCCGCCGTCACGCAGCGCTGCGACCTAGGGTGAACGCGTGGCGACCCCGACCCCAGCCGTGGTGTTGGCGCACGGCGTGGGCACCCGCACCGACCTCCCTATCCCGACCTGGCTGGCGCTGTACGGCGCCGGCTCGGTGGTCCTGATCAGCTTTCTGGCCCTGGTCCTGCTATGGCGCACCGCCCGGCTTGCTGATCCGGAACGAGGCACGTCCGTTCCCCGCGGCGTGCAGGCCGTCATTGCCGCTCCCAGCACGCAGACCGCGGTGCAGGCGGTGACGCTGCTGCTCGGTGTGCTCGTCCTCGCTGTCGCCCTGGCCGGCCCCTCTGACGACGCAAATAACCTTGGCCCGTGGGTCTTGTACGTGACGTTCTGGGTCGGTCTGATCCCAGCCAGTCTGCTGCTGGGCCCCGTCTGGCGTTACGCGAATCCGCTGCGCCTCGTGCACCGACTACTGGCCCCGCTGGCCGGGAGCGCACCCGCCGCAGCTCGGGTCGAGCGCCTCGGCCTCTACCCCGCGGCCGGCTTCCTGTCCGTGTTCGTCTGGCTCGAACTGGTCTTTCCGCAACGGAGCTTGCCCGGGACGGTGGCCGTCTTCATCGTGGTCTACGCCGTCGCGCAGTTGGTCAGCGCGCTGTGGTTTGGCGAAGGCTGGTTCGAGCGCGGTGACGGCTTCGAGGTCTACTCCACCCTGCTCGCGACGCTGTCGGTGTGGGGGGTGCGGCCCGACGGCCGGTGGGTCCTGCGCAATCCGTTGCGCAACGTGGCGACGCGGCCGGTGCAACGCGGGCTGACCGCCGTCGTGGTGGTCCTGCTTGGCTCGACGGCGTTTGACGGCCTGGCCCGTACGCAATTTTGGATGGGTGGACCGGGCAGCGCCAACGACACCACCTCGGGCACCCTCGGACTGCTGGTGATGATCGCCATCGTGGGGGCGCTTTACGTCGGCGCCACGGTCGCGAGTGGCCGCTTCGGCGGCGACGCCAACGCCCCTTCCGCCTATGCGCACAGTGTGATCCCGATCGCCGTCGGCTACGCCATCGCGCACTACTTCTCGTTGTTGCTGCTGGACGGGCAGACCACCTGGATCCTGGCCAGCAACCCGTTCG
>JBKJLP010000469.1:0-6700 GCA_046596735.1 Mycobacteriales bacterium
CGCCACCGTCACGGGCTCCAGCCCCAGCTACGCCTTCGACGCAACCGTCGACACCAGGGGCCTCGTGGACGGCCAGCACACGCTGGTCAGTCGGCTCTACCTCAACGGAGTCGCGACGGGCAGCACCAGCACGCCGTTCACTGTCGTGCGTCCGCGCGTCATCACGAGCAGCATCGACATCGCGTCGCCGACCGAGGGCACCACGGTCAACCGTGGCGTTGTCACCGTCAGCGGCACAGCGGCGTCCGACGCACCCGCCACGCAGGTGCGCTCGGTCCAACTGCAGGTAAGCGGACCGGGCTATGCGCCGGCTCCGGTCACGGCCAACGGCACGAGCGCGTGGTCCACTCCGGTCGACTTCAGCTCGCTGCCGGGAGGCAGTTACCTGTTGACCGCGACGCTGCTGCTTGACGGTGCGGCCGTCACCACGGCCAGTCGCACGGTGGTGCTACCCGTGGCCACCCCGCCGGCGACGCTCGTGTCCTGCACGCCGCAGGCGTTGAAGTTCTGGCAGAACGAATACTCCGGCGGCACCAAGCCTTCCTTTACCGCGACCGAACGCAATGCCATCGCGACGAAGGCCGCCGAGCTGTCCCAGGGCTACTTCGCCGACGCGCGGACGGTCACCACAACGCTCTATGCCTCCGGCAAGATCACTGCCGAACTCGCCGCGGCCAGGGAGTACGCACCCCTGGTGCTCGACCGCGCGGCCGGGCAACTGTCCTACAACTACAGCCGCCGGGTCGGCCTCTCCGGAGCCGAAGGACTCAAGCCCGGTAGTTACGACTCGCGGGTCGGCACGAGCGTCGGATCGGCCGCCACGTGGATCCGGGCGCAACTCGGGTCCGGTGACCTGAGCGCCGCCGGGAGCACGGCCAAGAAGATCACGCGCGGCGAGGATCTCAGTTGCACGGCTCCGGCCGGAACCGGCGCGGGCAACGAGTACGAGACCGCCTAACCGGCTGTACCGACGCAGGCCCTGACCGCTCCGGTCGGGGCCTGCGTCATGTCAGGGGATCGGCGTCTGCGTCGTGGGCGACCAGCAGGTCGTGGAGCGCGCCGAAGACCCCCTGGCCAGCGGCGACGACCAAAGCATGGCCCGCCGCCTGGCCCCGCAGCCCCTCGACCCGGGCACCAGCCTCACGGGCGATGAGCCCGCCCGCCGACAGATCCCAGGGCGACAGGCCCTGCTCGAAGTAGGCGTCTACCCGTCCTGCGGCAACCGAACAGAGATCCAGAGCGCCGGCACCCTCGCGACGGATGTCACGAACGGCGGGAAGGAGGTCGGGCAACAGGCGAGCCTGCCCCGCGCGCCGACGGGCGTCGTAACCGAAGCCGGTCGCGACCAACGCGCGGGAGAGTTCCGATACCTGGGTGCAGCGCAGTGGCTGGCCGTTCAGCGTTGAACCGCCGCCAAGGGAGCCCTGCCACAACTCGGATCGGCTGGGCGCGAAGACCACGCCGGCAACCGCTGCGCCCTCGACCTCCACGCCGATCGAGACGGCCCAGCCGGTGAGGCCGTACAGGTAGTTGACGGTGCCGTCGATCGGGTCGATGACCCACCGCACGCCGGTGGTTCCCTCGTCCGACGCTCCCTCCTCGCCGAGGATGCCGTCGTGGGGTCGGGCAGCCCGGATGCCGGCGACCAGCAGCCGCTCGACGGCGTGATCGGCAGCGGTGACCGCGTCCGTCGGCGACGACTTCGGGGTGAGCTGCTCGACGCCCGCGCGCATCTGCAGGGCCAGCGCACCCGCCTCCTGCGCGAGCGCCGTGGCCAATTCGAGCAGCGCGAGACGGTCCATGCGAGGCAGTCTCGCCCACCCGCTGTGGCCGACCTCACGCCGATGCAGTAGAACGACATTCGGTAACGACGTACGACTCGCTCCCAACCCCGGAGGATCCGTGGACCTCAGCTTCAGCGACCAGGACGAGGAGTTCCGTCGCGAGCTCCGCAGCTGGCTCGACACCAACCTGCCCCAGGAGATGCGCTCATCGGCGTTCTGGGAGGACAAGACCGAGGAACAGCAGTTCCAGATCCGGCGCGAGTGGGAGGCCGACAAGGCCAAGGCCGGGTTCGCCGGCATCCAGTGGCCGACGGAGTACGGCGGTCGCGGCGGCACTCCTGGCATGAAGGCGATCTACGACCAGGAGATGACCCTGGCCAACGCCCCCACCACGGTCAACCCGCTCGGCCTGACGTTCCTCGCTCCCACGGTCATGCACCTGGGCACCGAGGAGCAGAAGAAGACGATCATCCCCGAGCTGCTGCACAACAAGACGATCTGGTGCCAGGGCTTCTCCGAGCCCGGTGCCGGCTCCGACCTTGCGGCGCTGCAGATGAAGGCCGAGCGGCAGGGCGAGGAATACGTCATCAACGGCCAGAAGATCTGGACCACCAACGCCATGCATGGCGACAAGATCTTCACGATGGCCCGCACGGGACCGTCCGAAGGCAGCAAGCACGCCGGGATCTCCATGCTGCTGGTGGACATGAAGCAGAAGGGCGTCGAGGCTCGCCCGCTCAAGCAGATGAGCGGCGCCAGCGAGTTTGGTGAGGTTTTCTTCACCGACGCGACCTGCCCGGTGACCGAGGTGCTCGGCGGCGAGAACAACGGCTGGCAGACGGCGATGCTCTTGCTGTCGTTCGAGCGCGGCTCGTCCGCGATCGGGCAGTACACCGAGTTCCGCAAGATGTGGGACGCCGTGGCAGCGGCCGCGAGCACCACAGATCGCGATGGCCGCCCCGCATCGGAGGACCCGGTGCTGCGCCAGAAGCTGGCCAAGGAGCTCGTCGAACTCGAGTGCCTGAAGTACCACTCCTGGCACATCCTGACCTCGACCGGCAAGGGTAAGGACCTCGGCTTCGAGGCCTCCATGACCAAACTGCAGTGGAGCGAGACCTTCCGCGACCTGTCCGACGTCTACAGCGACGTCGTCGGCCCGCAGTTCCAGGTGGCCGGCAAGCCCGGTGTCTCCCGCGGTGAGCTCACGACCATGGCTCTGTGGTCGCGTTCCTGCACCATCTGGGGCGGCTCGTCCCAGGTCCAGCGCACCATCGTCGCCGAGCGCGTGCTCGGCCTCCCCCGCTAGGAGACCGGACACATGGACTTCGCACTCACCGACGAGCAGCGCGCCCTTCAGGACGCCGTCCGCTCCTACGTCCGCGACCGCTTCGGGCCCGACAAGGTCCGTGCGGTCTACGAAGACCCCGAGGGCGACGGCATCCCCGCCGACCTCTGGCGCGCCATCGGCGAGCAGGGCTGGTTGGCCGTCCTGGTCCCGGAGGAGCATGACGGCATCGGCCTCGGGTTGCTCGACGCCTCGGTCATCGCGCGTGTCTTCGGCGCCGGCACAGTGCCCGGCCCCTGGCTGAGCACGGTCATCGCCGGCGAGGCGATTCGCCTTGCTGGCTCGGCCGAGCAGCAGAAGTCCTGGCTGCCGCGCCTTGCCGCCGGCGAGGTCAAGGCCGCCGTGGCGCTGCACACCCCTGGCTCCTCCCCCACCCCCGCCAACGCCCCCGCGGCCGGGACCGGCGGCTCGCTCTCGGGCAGCCTGCAGTTGGTGGAGTACGCCCAGGGCGCCGACCTGCTGGTCGTGGCGACGCCGGACGCGCTCTACCTCGTCGAGCCCGACGGTTTCACCGCCACGCGCTTGGAGGCGCTCGACCGCACCACCCGCCTGAGCACGGTCGAGCTCTCCGGCGCCGGCGAGAAGCTCGAGAACGGCAGCCCCGACGTCATCCAGGAGTTGCTCGACCGGGCGGCCGTCCTCGTCGCCAGTGACCTCGTCGGCATCGCCCGCAAGGCGCTGACCGAGACCGTGGAGTACGACAAGACCCGGGTCCAGTTCGGCAAGCCGATCGGCTCCTTCCAGGCGATCAAGCACGACCTCGCCGACCTGCACGTCGCGGTCACGATGGCCGAGCACGCCGCGACCTACGCCGCCTTCGCGGTCGACACCGAGCGCGACGACAAGACGCTCGCCGTCAGCATCGCCAAATCCAAAGCGGCCGACACCGCCCGCAAGGCGACGAGCGACATGATCCAGTACCACGGGGGCATCGGCTACACGTGGGAGCACGACGCACACTTCTACTTCAAGCGGGCCAAGCGCCTGGAGTACGCCTACGGAGACGCCGCCCAGCACCGCGAGCGCATCGCTTCCCTCCTCATCGACAAGGCTGGCGAGCAGGGGCACCTGCGGACGGACGGTAGCGAGATGGCGGTCAGCACGTGAACAAGGTCGCGCTGATCACGGGCGGGGCCTCGGGCTTTGGTGCCGAGGTCGCCCGACAGCTCGCCCGGCGCGGCGATGACGTCGTGCTGCTCGACGTCAACGAAAAGGACGGCAAGGCGCTGGCCGACGAACTCGGCGGCACCTTCATCGCCTGCGATGTCAGCGATTACGACCAGGTCATGGCCACGACCGCTGAGGCCGAGAAGGCGTACGGCGGGCTGGACCTGTTCTTCCTCAACGCCGGGATCGCCACGGCCTGCGGCATCGACGAGGACTTTGACCTCGCGACCTACCGGCGGGCCATGGGCATCAACCTCGACGGGGTTGTCTTCGGCGTCCACGCCGCCCTCCCGGCCCTGCGCCGCCGCGGCGGTGGCTCCATCGTCTGCACCGCATCACTCGCCGGGCTCACGGCCGTGCCGTTCGATCCGGCGTACGGCGCTAACAAGCACGCCGTTGTCGGCTTGGTCCGCGGGCTTGGACCGGCGCTGGCCCCGCAAAACATCACCATCAACGCGTTCTGCCCGAGCTTCGCCGAGACCAAAATCATCGGACCGATCAAGGACATGCTCACCCAGAGCGGTGTGCCGATCATCCCGGTTGAGGCGGCCGGTGCGGCTGTCCTGCAGGCGTTTGACAGCAGCGAGACCGGTCAGGCCTGGCTCCTGCAGGCTGGGCGCGAGCCGATGACCTACCAGTTCCGCGGCATCCCCGGGCCGCTCAAGGCCGATGGCAGCCCGGCTCAGCCGGCCGACCCGCAGGGCGTGCCCACCAGCGCCGCCGCGGAGCCAGCAACCGCCTAGTCCCGACGGGTCAGCGACTCCAGGCCCAGATCGGCGATCGAGGCGTGCCCGGACAGGCCGAGCTGCAAGTCGAGGTCAGCCAGGAAGGTCCGTAACACGTGGGTGACACCTGCCTCGCCGCCGACGGCGAGCCCGTAGACGTACGACCGAGCCAGCAGCACGGCCTTCGCGCCGAGCGCCAACGCCTTGACGGCGTCAGCGCCGGTGCGGATGCCGCTGTCGAACAGCACCGGCAGGTCACCGGCGGCGGCGACGATCCCGGGCAAGGCATCCAGCGAGCCGACGGCGCCGTCGACTTGGCGACCGCCGTGGTTGCTGCAGATCATTGCTGCGGCCCCGGCATCCATCGCCAGGCGGGCATCGTCGGGGTGCTGGACGCCCTTCACGACGATGGGCAGGGAGGTCTGCGCGCGCAGCCAGGCGATGTCATCCCAGGTGAGCTCGGGGTTGGCGAACTGCTGCGACCACAACAAAATCGCCGACATCGGGTCGTCCTGCGGGCTCTTGTCGAGCATTCCGCGAAAGACCGGGTCGGAGAAGTACTGCGCGTTGCCGACGCCCTGCAGGAACGGCAGGTAAGCCGTGTCGAGGTCGCGTGGGCGCCACCCGAGTTGCCAGGTGTCGAGCGTGAACACGATCGCGGTGTAACCAGCGACCTCAGCGCGGTGGACGAGGGACGCCGCGAGCTCTCGGCTCTTGGGCCAGTAGAGCTGGTACCAGCGAGGACCGTCACCAGCCGCCTCGGCGATCTGCTCCATCGGCGTCGTCGCGGCAGTGGAGGTCACCATCGGCACACCCATGGCGCTGGCGGCCCGGGCCACCGCGAGCTCGCCGTCAGGGTGCACGATCCCGAGCACACCGACCGGCGCCAACATCACCGGCGCCGGCATGTCCGTGCCGAGCACGGTGGTCGCCAGATCGCGCTGCGCCGGGATGCCGCGCAGCATCCGCGGCACGATCCGCCAGCGATCGAACGCCTCCCGGTTTGCCCGCATCGTTTCCTCGCCACCGGCACCGCCACCGACGTAGCCACGGGCCTGGGGTGACATGGTCGCCAGCGCCGCGGCCTCGAGGTCTCGCCATGCGACGGGGTAGGCCGGTGACTGGTCACCTAGGCCGTTGAGGTAGACCTCGTTCTGGTAGTCCGCGAAACCCATGACCCGACCTTGCCACAGGAGCTGTCTTGATTGATCCGACAGGTGCCGATCTCAAGCGTTACCTCGCGCAAGACCCTGGTGGTCCCGTGGTGATGCTCAACCTGCTGCGCTTCCAGCCGGAGACAGGCCGGGCGCAGTACGACGAGTACATCGAGCACTTCCGGCGCACCGCGGCCCCCTATGGAGCCGAGGTGCTGTACGTCGGGGATGGCTCGACGGCGCTGGTCGCGGAGAAGGGACAGGACTGGGACGCGGTGCTCCTCGTGCGCTATCCGAGCCGGCGGTCGTTCAGCGACATGGTGCGCGATCCGGAGTACGGCAAGGGCGCGCACCTACGTACGGGCGCCCTCGTCGAGGCAGTCCTTCAAGCGACCACCGAGTGGGGAGCAGACCGATGAAGGCGTGGCAGGTACAGGAGCTCGGAGAGCCTCAGGACGTGCTGCAGTGGGTCGACGTGGAGGACCCGGTCGCTGGCCCCGGCCAACTGCTCGTCAAGGTCGACGC
>JBKJLP010000512.1:0-5091 GCA_046596735.1 Mycobacteriales bacterium
ATGAACGCCACCCGCTCGTGGGTGTCTGCCAGCGTCCGCAGCACCGGCAGCACGTCGGCGGTCACCTGCCTGAGCGTCTCGGGCAGGTCCTCGATGATCGGGTCTTCGAGGATGACGGCGAGCTTGGCCAGCCCCGGCGCCAGTGCCTTGAGCGGCTCCTCCAGCTCCGCCACGATCCCGTCCAGCCGCTGCAGCATCGTGTTGGTACGCGCCACCGTGTCGGCCAACCCGCGTACGGCGGACGTGAGCGCCGCGACCGTTCCGGGCAGCGACGCCACCGCGTCGCTCTGGGCCTGCAGCACCGACTGCACGCCGTGGACCACGCTGTCGATCCCGGGGAGCTTGGCCATGGCCGCAGCGTAGGCCGACGGCGGGAGGCGGGTGACGGGGGACACACGCGAGCGGCGAGTTGCGGCTAGACTTCCTCCGCAAGAAGGCCCCGACGTGTCCCTGTGTCACTGCGTCCTGCACGGGGCTTTTCGTCTGTTCTGAAAGGGCTGAGATGCCCGCACTCGTCCTGATCGGCGCCCAGTGGGGCGACGAAGGCAAAGGCAAGGCCACCGACCAGCTCGGCGGCGCCGTCGATTACGTCGTGAAGTTCAACGGCGGCAACAACGCCGGGCACACCGTCGTCATCGGCGACGACACCTACGCCCTGCACCTGCTGCCCAGCGGCATCCTCAGCCCCGGCTGTACGCCGGTCATCGGCAACGGCGTGGTGGTCGACCTGTCGGTGCTGTTCAGCGAGATCGACGCCCTCGAGGCGCGCGGCGTCAGCTGCGCCAGGCTCGTCGTCAGCGCCAACGCCCATGTCATCGCGCCGTACAACCGCACGCTGGACCGGGTCGCCGAGCGCTTCCTCGGCAGCCGCAAGATCGGTACGACCGGCCGCGGCATCGGCCCGACCTACGCCGACAAGATGAACCGCATCGGTATCCGGGTCCAGGACCTGTTCGACGAAAACATCCTGCGCCAGAAGGTCGAAGGGGCGCTGGAGGTCAAGAACCAGCTGCTGGCCAAGGTCTACAACCGCCAGGCGGTCACCGTCGACTCGGTCGTTGAGGAACTGCTGTCGTACGTCGAGCGCTTGCGCCCGATGGTCGCCGACAGCGGTCTGCTGCTGTCGCAGGCGCTCGACCGTGGCGAGACCGTGCTGCTCGAGGGCGGGCAGGCGACCCTGCTCGACGTCGACCACGGCACCTACCCGTTCGTGACGTCCAGCAGCGCGACCGCCGGCGGCGCGTGCACCGGCTCTGGCATCCCGCCGAACCGGGTCGACAAGGTCATCGCCGTCATCAAGGCCTACACAACCCGCGTCGGAGAGGGACCGTTCCCGACCGAACTGCACGACGCTGACGGCGAGCGCCTGCGCAGCGTCGGTGCGGAGTACGGCACGACTACCGGTCGTCCGCGGCGGTGCGGTTGGTACGACGCGGTCATCGCCCGCTACGCCGCGCGCGTCAACGGGGTCACGGACTTCGTCCTCACCAAGCTGGACGTGCTCACCGGCTGGGAGCAGATCCCGGTGTGTGTGGCGTACGAGGTCGACGGCAAGCGGCTGGACGAGATGCCGATGACGCAGACCGAGTTCCACCACGCCGTGCCGGTCTACGACTACCTGCCCGGCTGGACCGAGGACATCTCGTCGGCGCGCACCTTCGAGGATCTGCCGGCCAACGCGCAGGCCTACATCCGGGCACTCGAGGCCATGAGCGGTGCGCCGTTCGCCTCGATTGGCGTCGGGCCAGACCGCGAGCAGACGCTGCACCTGCGCCCGCTCGCCTGACGCCCTCTAGGGTCAGGACATGCAGCGCATCGAGATCACTCAGGACTTCGCCCTTCCCGTCGAACGGGTCTACGCCTACCTGGCCGAGCACGAAAATCTCGGCCCGCTGTTTGGCGCGAAGGTCGTACGGGTGAAAGATGGCGACACCAGCCGCAACGGCGTGGGGTCGGTGCGCTCACTCAAGCTCGGGCCGTTGCCAGCGTTCCAGGAGACCATCACCGCGGCGAAGCCGGATGAGCTGATCGAGTACCGCATCACCCAGGGCAGTCCGCTACGCGACCACCTGGGCGTGATGGAGTTCGCCGCCAAGGGCGCCGGGTCCACGCTGCGCTACGTCATCACCTTCGGTGCGGCAGTGCCCCTGCTCGACAGCGTTATCAAGCTGGGCTTGGAGCGCAGTGTGCGCAAGGGTTTGGCGACCATCGACGCCCGCGCCTAAGCGCGACCACCCGCTAACGTCGCGGCCCGTGAAGATCCTCCTCCTCGGTTCCGGAGCCCGTGAGCACGCCCTCCTCCTGGCGCTGGCCCGCGACCCCGCCGTGACCGGTGTGGTCTGCGCCCCCGGCAATGCGGGCACTGCCGAACTGGCTGAACAGCGCGCGGTCGACATCACCGACGGCGCCGCCGTCGTCTCCCTCGCCCGCGAGGTCGGTGCTGACCTCGTCGTCATTGGCCCAGAGATTCCGCTGGTCGCTGGCGTTGCCGACAGCGTGCGCGCCGCCGGCATCGACTGCTTCGGGCCTGGTGCGGCGGCGGCGCAGATCGAGGGCAGCAAGGCTTTCGCCAAGGACGTCATGACGGCGGCTGGGGTCCCGACCGCGACCGCGGCCGTCTTCACCGACGACAACGACTGCGCGTCCTACCTGGCCAGCGTCACCCCGCCCTACGTCGTGAAGGCTGACGGGCTCGCCGCCGGCAAAGGCGTCCATGTCGGGCTCGACCTCGCTGTTGCCGTGGACTTCGCTCGTGAGGCACTCGCGGACCTCGGTGGCACGGTCATCGTCGAAGACTTCCTCGATGGTCCTGAGGTGTCGCTGTTTGCTCTGACCGATGGCACGACCGTCCGTCCGCTGCTGCCAGCCCAGGATTTCAAGCGGGTCGGCGACGGCGACACCGGCCCCAACACCGGCGGGATGGGGGCTTACGCACCGCTGCCCTGGCTCGACCAGGACGCCGTCGACGAGATCACGGAACGCGTGTTGCAGCCCGTCGTCGACGAGCTCAAACACCGGGGGACCCCGTTCAGCGGGCTGCTCTACGCCGGGCTGGCGATGACGTCGCGCGGGCCGCAGGTGATCGAGTTCAACTGTCGCTTCGGCGATCCCGAAACGCAGGTTGTCCTGGCGCTGCTGGAGACCCCACTGGCCGACGTACTGCTGGCCTGCGCGCAGGGCCGCCTGGCGCACCTGCCCCCGCTGCGCTGGCGCGCGGGATCAGCGGTCACCGTCGTGGTCGCGGCCGACGGCTACCCGGCCGCCGCCGTCACCGGCGATGAGATCGAGGTCGGCCCGCTGCCCGCTGACGTCCAGGTCCTGCACGCTGGCACCCGCCGCGACGGCGATCGGCTGGTGAGCAGTGGCGGGCGGGTGCTGTCGGTGACCGCGACCGGCGCTGACCTCGCTGCCGCCCGCGATGCTGCCTACGCGGGCGTCGCTGCCGTCCGGTTGCGGGCAGGCTTCACCCGCTCCGACATCGCCCTGGCTGCGGTCCGCGGCGAGGTCAGCGTCGGACTTCTGGGAGACTGATCACCTACCCGAGGAGCGCGCTGTGATCGAGCGGTACACCCTGCCCGAGATGGGCCGGGTCTGGAGCGAGGCCCACAAGTACGAGTTGTGGTGTCAGGTCGAGACCCTGGTGCTGGAGGTGCACGCCGAGGCCGGGGTCGTACCCGCCGACTGCCTCGAGCCGGTCCGCCGGGCGACCCCGCCCACGCCCGAGGCGGTCGCCGAGATCGAGGCCGTCACTCAGCACGACGTCATCGCGTTCCTGTCCGCGTGGGCCGACAACACCGAGCCGCGCGAGGCCGCCGCCTACGTGCACTTCGGCATGACCAGCAGCGACCTGCTCGACACCGCGCTCGCGCTTCAGCTGGTCGAGGCGACCGACCTGCTCCTGGTCCGCTGCAACACCCTCGTCGCTGCGCTGCGCGACATGGGGATGGCCCATAAGGACACGGTCAAGGTCGGGCGTACGCACGGCATCCACGCCGAACCGACCACATGGGGGCACCGGGTCGCCGACCTCGCCTTCGCGATGGCACGCAGCCGCGACCGGCTCACGCGGGCCCGCGACGCGATCGCGGTCGCCAAGATCAGCGGCGCCGTCGGGACCTACAGCAACATCGACCCGTCGGTGGAGACCGAGGTCGCCGCCCGGCTCGGGCTCACCCCGGCGCCCGCCGCCACGCAGGTCGTCATCCGCGACGGCATCAGCGAGTGGGTCAGCGCGCTGGCCGTCATCGCGACGGTCTGCGAGGCGTTTGCCCTGGAGGTACGGCACGGCCAGCGCACCGAAGTACGCGAACTGTGGGAGCCGTTCGGCAAGGGCCAGAAGGGCTCGAGCGCCATGCCGCACAAGAAGAATCCCATCGCCAGCGAGCGGATCGCCGGCATGGCCCGGATCGTGCGCGCCCAGGTCGTGCCCGTGATGGAGGGCATCCCGCTCTGGCACGAGCGCGACATCAGCCACTCCTCGACCGAGCGGGTTGCGCTGCCGGACGCCTCGATTGCCACCGACTACCTGCTGCACCTCACGACGCGACTCGTCACGGGCCTGGTCGTTGACGCTGACCGGATGCGCCACAACTTGGAGTCCTCCGGTGGGCTGATCTACACCAGCACCGTGCTGCTCGAGTTGGTCGACGGTGGGCTGTCCCGCGAGGACGCCTACGCGTTTGTGCAGGCCGCGGCCATGCGCACCTGGGAGACCGGCGTGCCTTTCCGCGAGACCCTCACCGCGCAGGCCAAGGAGGCCGGCAAGGAGCTCGACGAGGCGCGGCTGGACGAGGTCTGCCGACCGGAGCGCTACGTCGAGCGACTAGCTCCCGTCTTCGAGCGCTTGGCCGCACTGTCATGACGCTGCCGTTCCCGCTCATCGCGCGCGGCAAGGTGCGCGACGTCTACGCCGTGGGCGAGGACCAAGTGCTGCTGGTCGCCAGCGACCGGTTGTCGGCGTACGACGTGGTTCTGCCGAGCGTCGTGCCGGACAAGGGATCGGTGCTCACGGGGCTGTCGGTCTGGTGGTTTGGCCAGCTTGCCGATGTGCTGCCCAACCACCTGGTGACGGCGCGTGTCGAGGAGATGCCG
>JBKJLP010000465.1:0-14640 GCA_046596735.1 Mycobacteriales bacterium
TGCGGGTCGATCTTGGGGCGAAGCTTCATCTCCTTGATGACGGTGAGGACCTGGTTCTTGCGGCTCTCACGCGCCTTCTGGGCGGTCTCGTACTTGAACTTGCCGTAATCCATGAGCTTGCACACCGGCGGACGCGCCATCGGAGCTACCTCGACGAGGTCGAGATCGCTCTCCTGCGCCAGCTTGAGTGCCTCATGGATCGCGACGATCCCGACCTGCTCGCCTGCTGGACCGACCAGCCGTACCTCGGGGACACGGATCCGGTCGTTGATGCGGGGTTCAGCGCTGATGGGGCCTCCTGGTGTGAACGTGTGTGGTGCGCTCCGGCGCCTTCACGAAGAAGGGCCCCGCGCAATGCGCAGGGCCCACAGCAGCACAGCTCGTACGGAAGTCAGAAGACGCCTGTCCGAGCCGACCGGACCCGGATGCCTTGCGGCTTCTCGGGTGGGAGTGGGAACTCCGCTTGCACGACCGTGCTGTCCGGGGTGGCACAGCAGCGGCCGGGTCGCTCTGCAAGGGTAGCAGGATGAGCGCACCTGACCACGCCCGTGACCTTGCGGACGTCCCCGCGGCCGAGGTGGTGGCCGCTACGGCGGTCCACCTGATGAGCGCTGCGGCGGTGAAATGCGGCCTGGACAACCCGGCCCACACCGACCTGGACGAGGCCCGCAAGCTCATCACCGCGCTGGCCGGTCTCGTCACGGCCGCCCGCCCGGATCTCGGGCTGCACGCCGCCCCACTGCTCGACGGCCTGCAGGCGCTGCAGCGCGCGTTCCGCGAAGCGTCGAAGGTGCCGGACGAGCCTGGCGACGGGCCGGGCGAGCGACTCACCGGCGCCGTCTGAACCAGCCGCGGCGCAACGGAATCTCTGCGCCAGGTCCGGTGCGCGGCACCACGGCGAGGTCCAGGCCATCAGTTGGCAGAGCCGGTCCCAAGCGAGCGAGCACCCGTTGCGCGAGGGCAGCCAGGTCCACCGTCGCGAGTGGCTGGCGTGGGCAAACACCCACCACGGGTCCGGACGGCCCGTCGAGCAGACGGGCCGCCTGCAGTGACTCCGTTCGCAGCGCGAAGGACAGGGCCCTCACGAGCGACTCTGCGGGTGGCGCGCTGGGCTGCGACAGGTTGGCTCCGCTTCGCCGAGCGGCGAGCGTTGAGCCCGGGACCGGCACGTAGCCCTGCGCCAGCGCAGCCACCTCGTGCGCGTCCAGCACGACATGAGCCCGATACGGGTCCAGCACAACCCCCGTGGCTCCGTCGTCGCGTGCCGTGCGGCACAGGTAGGCGACGTCGACCGCAACCGGGCGCACCTCGGCTCGCCAGGCCAGCAGCGACGGCACATCCGCGAAGGCGGGCAGG
Organism: Mycobacteriales bacterium; assembly: GCA_046596735.1. Taxonomy (GTDB): domain Bacteria; phylum Actinomycetota; class Actinomycetes; order Mycobacteriales; family SCTD01; genus RYN-124. The sequence goes on from JBKJLP010000465.1 coordinate 1,357, forward strand.
GCCCGGTCGCCGGTCACGCCGACCAGGGACACCAGGGCCATGTCGGCACTCGACTCGGCCCGCATGCCGGTGGCGTCGTCGACGTGTTCGGCCGTTGCCGTGGCCGTGACCGCCACGAACAGCCGGGCTTGGGCGACGGCGGCCAGCACCTGGGCGCGGGCAGCCAGTCCAGGCTCGGTCGAAAAGGCAGTCAGCGCGGCCGCGAGTCGGGGGTCCGCCAGGCCGTCGTCGCCGGAGCCCGCTGCCGGCAGCGACCGGCCGGTCACTCGGTAGCGCTCGCCAGCACGATGGCGGCGGCGTCCATCGCGTCACGCGCAGCGGTGCCGTCCTTGACGCCGGTGAGCTGGAAGGCGAACTGCACGGAACGGCCGCTGGCGGTCGTGGTGTAGCCGACGAGGCTGCGTACGCCGGGCAGGGTGCCCGTCTTGGCCGACAGCCGTCCGGAGGCGGCGCTGTTGCACATCCGCATTTTGAGCGTGCCGTCCCGACAGGCGAGCGGCAGGGCACGCAGCAGTTCGGGGCCAACCGCAGTGTCGGCGGCTGCCGCCTGCAGGAGCAGGAGCTGCCCGCCCCTACTTTGCCGGTTCTGCGAAGACAGGCCGGAGCCGTCGCTGCCCACACCGACCGGGACACCCCTGGCGGACAAGACCGTCCGGACCCCGGAGATCCCAGCGGCGGATGTTCCTGTGCCGGACACGACGCGACCGACCTCTTTGAGCAGCAGCTCGGCGGCGAAGTTGTCAGAGTTCTTCAAGATCCGGCGTACGACATCGGCCACCGGGCCTGACTGCAGTGTGCCGACTGACCGAGCGTCCGCCGGGCGACGGTTGCGCCGGATCACGCCGTGCACGACGACGCCTTCGGCCTTGAGGTAGTCGCGGAACAACGTGGCAATGGGCACGGCCGGATCGGCGAGGAACGCGCGGTCGCGGCGCCAGGTGTTGCGATCGACGACCAACGCCGACAGCGGGCCGGACTGCTCCGGGACGTACTCGGTCTTCCACCCGGACACTCGGCGCAGGTTGTCATAGCGGCTGTCGTCGAGCAGCAGATCGCCGGTGACGTAGGTGATTCCGCTAGCCCGGACGCTGCGGGCCAGGCCACGGAGACCCGACTTCGTCAGGTAGGGGTCTCCGCCGGCAACGAGCCAGAGCCCACCGGGAAGTCGGCCAGCCGTCGGCATCGTGCGAGCGGCGACCTCGGTGGTCCAGCGGTACTTCTCCGGTAGGGCGAGCAGCGCAGCGGTGACGACGTAGGACTTCTGCGTGGAAGCGGGCGGGAGCGCGTGGCCGGAGTCGGCGCGCAGGACCTGTCCGAGGCCATCGACGTCCACGGCAGCCGACACGGTCACCGCGCTTGAGCGGCTCAGCGCAGCGCGCACCCGATCGGCCAGGCTCAGTTCGCTGTCGGAAGCCGCCCCGAAGCGCAGCAGCGAGCCCTGCGGCTGCACGACCTGCGGCGCGACCACGACGCCCGCGCTGAGCGCTGGCCGAGGCAGCACGTCGTGCGGCACGACGGCCTGTGCGGCGCCGGTCAGCCCCACCACGCAGAGCAGGGCCAGCAGGACGGTCGTACGGCGGCGCAAGGTCACTCCCGGTCTGTCGACAGGCTGCCGGCAAAGGTGGAGCAGCACTAAGCCGATTCTGCGTCGTCCTGCCCGACTTGTCCGGCAGAACCGCCGGATTGCTCGCGGGCGGCAGCCAACAGCGCCCGCAACGCCAGTACGGCGTCGACGGCTCGCGCGCCGTCATTGGCTTGCACAGCCAGCAGGGCCACCGTGTCGTCGTCGTGCAGATCCAGGCTGGCCCACGGCGAGCCGGAGTCGAGTCGCACCGCGGACACGACAGCCCACGGCAGAACCCGCTCGCCGACGTAGTTGCGGATGCGCACACCCTCGAGATCAGCCTGCACCCGCACCCGGGTGAACTGCAGGGCTGCCCACGCCAGCAGCACGCCGATCCCGAAGAACGCCACCTGGTCGGCGACGGCAAAGACCTGCCCGCCGGCCTCCCCACGCGGCAGCAGCAGCGCCAGGACGCCAAAGGCCACAAGCAGCAGCCCAGCAGCAATCCGGCACGACATCAGAAGCCGGCGGGGACGCGCGTCGACGACGGGCGGAAAGGTCACGGCGGAAGCTCCATGGTTCGTCGTACGGGGGTCTGGCGCAGAATCCGGAAAGCGACCTGCACGGCCGGTCCGATGCCGAGCGCGAACAGGAGGGTTCCGATGCCGACCGGGCCACCGAGCAGGACACCGAACACAAGAACAGTCAACTCCAGCGCAGCACGCGCAACGCCGACCGGCCAGCCGGTGCGCCGCGCGATCGCCACCATCAGCCCGTCACGGGGACCGGGTCCGAGATGCGCCCCCAGGTAGAGCGCGGAACCGGCGGCAACGCAGGCGATGCCGCCGACCGTGGCAACCAACCGCATCGCGATGGGCCGATCGCCCAGGCCGTCCAGCCATGACCGCTGCAGTAGCTCGTCGATCACGAGGCCGATGACGACGACGTTGAGCGCAGTCCCCAACCCGGGCCGCACCCGCACGATCAAGCCGATGAGGAAAACGGCGACCGAAACGCCGATCGCCGTACGGCCGAACGGCGTGCCGAGGTGCTGGGACAGCCCACCGGCCAGCACGTCCCACGGGCCGACGCCGAGATTTGCCTGCAGTCCCAGCCAGATCCCGACGCCGAACAGCACCAGGCCGATCATCAGCTTGGTCAGTCGGCCGGTGATCCTCATACCGTCTCCCGGGCGGCGCGCCCGGTGATCGCGACAGCCACGAAGGTGAGGCCTACTCCCAGCAAGGTGGCGAAGGCGACGCCGTGCGCAGCCGCCGGCAAGGTGATGTCGAGAACGACGGCGCCGACGAGCTGCCCGGCGATAACTGCGAGGCCGAGGCGGAGCACGCCAAGGGTGCGTACAACGACCGCGGCCACGGCGACGAACGTCGCGCCCAGGGGTCCGCCGGTGTAGAGCCACCAGTGCGCGACGTCGGGCCAGGCCTGGACGGACCAGCCGCGAGCAAGCCCGCTTACGGCGTAGGCCACGAGCAACGCCGACAGGCCCACGACGAAGTTGACGAGAGTGGCGACCGCTGCGCTTGCCGTGAGGCCACGAACGCGACCGTTCAAGGCCTGCTGGACGGAGATCAGCAAACCAGCCAAAACGGCGAGCAGGAGCAGCAACGGGTTGGCGTCACCTGCGCCGCGGCCGGCCACGGCAACGCCGACGGCGAGCAGGCACACCAGAGCGCCCAGCACGCGTGGCCCGGTCAGCCGGTGTGCGCCGCCCGGTCCCAGGCCGAGTCGGTCCACGAGCAGGCCGCCGGCGGTCTGGCCCGCGACGATGCCGACGGTGAGCAGCGCGACGCCCAGTCGCGGCGCGGAGAAGGCTGCCACGGCGACCAGGGTCGCTCCGCCAAAGCCACCCAGGAAGGTCCACCACGGCACCTGACGCAGGGACGGCAAGGCTGCGCGCGCTGCTGGTCTGGCAACGACGACCAGGACGACCGTGACGAGTCCTACCGCGAAGGACACAACGGCCGCGAGCAGAGCGTCTCCGAGGTCGACGGCGAGCTCGGCATTGACCCGCGTCTGTACCGCGACGAGCGCCCCGGAAAGGCAAGCCACACCGAGCGCGAGGCGAGTCCGGGACACCTACTCGATGATCTTCGAGATCGGCAGTTCGAGGATGTCGCGGGCCCCGGCCGCTCGGAGCGCCGGAAGCAGGGTGTTGACGCCCCGCTTGGGCACGACGGTCTCGACCGCCCGCTGGTCACCCGCGGCGAGCGGCATGACCGTCGGCGATGACATGGACGGCAGGACGGCGAGGACCTGCTCCAACGCGGACGCTGGCACGTTGAGCTTGAGCAGGACGTGACCGCGGGCGCGCAGGGATCCCTGCAGCAACAGCGCGATGTCCTCCATCGCGGCGCGCTTGTCCGGGTCGTCGTACGCCGCCTTGTTGGCGAGCAGTTCGGTGCGGCTGGTCAGCAGGGTCTCAATCACCTTGAGCCCGGCCTTACGCAGCGAGGAGCCGGTCTCGGTCAGATCGACGATCGCGTCGACGATGTCAGGGATCTTGGCTTCGGTCGCACCGTGGCTGGTAAACACCCGACCCTCGACGCCGTGCTCGGCCAGGAACCGCTTGGTCGTTTCGGGCATCTCCGTGGAGATGCGCACACCCTTGGGTAGGTCGGCGACGCTGTTCCACGGCGACTCACGCGGCACCGCCAGCACGACGCTGACGACCGCCTCGCCAGCGCGACCGCCGCCGATCTCGCCGAGGCTCACGACGTCAGCCGCGGTCTCGGTCACCCAGTCGCGTCCGCTGATGCCGAGGTCAAAGATGCCCTGCTCGACGTAGGTCGGGATCTCCTGTGGACGCAGGAAGCGGACCCGGTCGATGCGGGGGTCGTCGATGCGCGCCGCATAGTCGCGATCACCGCCGCGAATAACCGACAGGTCGGCGCCGGCGAACAGCTCCAAAACCTGCTTCTCGAGCGAACCCTTGGGCAGGACGAGGGAGAGCACGGTGGGGCCTTTCGGTCGGCTGCGGGCAATCCCGCAGCACTCCAGTGTCGGGGCTGAGGCTCAGCGGTGAGTCAGGTGGCGCAGTGCGAGGGCGGCGCCGAGGGCGGCGAGGACCGCGTCGCGACCCTTGTCCTCGGCCGACCCGGGGAGACCGGCTCGGTCCTGCGCCTGGGCCTCGGTCTCGACGGTGAGGACGCCATTGCCGACCGGGGTCCGCTCATCCAGGGCGACCCTGGTCAGTCCGTAGGTCACGGCCTGACAGACGTAGTCGAAGTGCGGCGTGCCCCCGCGGATGACGACGCCGAGAGCGACGACGGCGTCGTGGTGGGCGGCGAGCGCCTGCGCGACGACCGGAAGTTCGATAGCGCCAGCCACGCGGATCACGGTCGGCGCCGCGACGCCGCACTCCGCAGCGGTGCGGTTGGCTGAGTCCAGCAGCGCTGTGGTGAGTGCGTCGTGCCAGGTGCCGGCGACGATGCCGAGCGAAAGGCTCGCAGCGTCGAGCACCTGCGCAGCCGGAGCTCCCCCGCCGCTCATGCCGGATCGACCGGGTCGTTGACGACGACGTCAGCGCTGGCCTCGGTCGCCTCGTCCTCGAACGCAGCCAGGCCGGGCAGGTCGTGGCCCATCCGGTCACGCTTGGTCTTGAGATAGCGCAGGTTTTCCGGCGTCGCCAGCGTCGGCAGCGCAACCCGCCCAACGATCTCCAGCCCGTAACCCTCAAGGCCCGCGCGCTTGTCCGGGTTGTTGCTGAGCAACCGCATGCTGCGCACGCCGAGGTCAGCCAGAATCTGCGCGCCCGTGCCGTAGTCGCGGGCGTCAGCCGGCAGACCTAACTCGAGGTTGGCGTCGACGGTGTCGGAACCACCGTCTTGCAGTTGGTAGGCCTGCAGCTTGTGCATCAGCCCGATGCCGCGTCCCTCGTGACCGCGGACGTACAGCACGACGCCGCGCTCAGCCTCGGCCACAGCAGCTAGGGCCGCGTCGAGCTGCGGGCCGCAGTCACACCGGCGCGAGCCGAACACGTCCCCAGTCAGGCACTCGGAGTGGACCCGGACCAGGACGTCCTTACCGTCGCCGATCTCCCCGCGTACGAGCGCGATGTGCTCGATCCCGTCCAGGACGCTGTCGTAGCCGACGGCCCGAAATTCGCCGTGCCGGGTGGGGATGCGTGCCTCGGCAACCCGCTGGACCTGACTCTCGCTGCGGCGGCGGTGGGCGACCATGTCGGCGATCGAGATGATGGCGAGGCCGTGCTCGGAGGCGAAGGACTTGCACTCCTCGAGCCGGGCCATGTCGCCCTCGTCCTTCTGGGACACCAGCTCGCACAGCACCCCTGCGGGTCGCAGCCCGGCCATCCGAGCGAGGTCAACAGCGGCCTCGGTGTGACCCGTACGCCGCAGCACCCCGCCTTCGCGGGCACGGAGCGGCACGACGTGGCCGGGCCGGGTGAAGTCGATCGGCGAGGTGTCTGCGGCGGCGAGCAGCCGAATGGTGCGGGCCCGGTCGGTGGCCGAAATCCCGGTCGTGACGCCTTCGCGGGCGTCGACGGTGACGGTGTACGCCGTCCCCCGCTTGTCCTGGTTGGTGTGGAACATCGGCGGCAGGTCGAGCCGGTCACAGTCGGACTCCACCATCGGCACACAGATGTAGCCCGACGTGTAGCGGACCATGAACGCGACGAGTTCGGGAGTGGCCAACTCGGCCGCGAAGATGAGGTCGCCCTCGTTCTCGCGGTCCTCGTCGTCAACGACCACGACGGCCTTACCCGCAGCGATGTCGGCAACGGCTCGCTCGATGGTGTCCAGCCCCGAGGAGGGCAGGTGCGGCTGGGCCGTCATGGCCCGGCCTGCGGCACGACGCCGGCTGCGAGCAGCTTCTCGACGTACTTAGCGGTGATGTCGACCTCCAGGTTGACCCGGTCGCCGGGGGTCCGGCTGCCGAGCGTGGTGAGGGACAGCGTGGTCGGGATCAAACTGACCTCGAACCAACTCTGGTCTACCGCACTCACGGTGAGCGAGACGCCGTCCACGGTGATGCTGCCCTTCTCGACGACGTAGCGAGCGAGGTCTGCGGGCAGTCCGATGCGGACGACGGTCCAGTGCTGGTCAGGTGTCACCGCAATGACGTCACCGGTGCCATCCACGTGTCCTTGCACGAGATGGCCGCCGAGGCGGTCCTGCAGGCGGACGGCTCGCTCGAGGTTGACCTGGCTGCCGACCTGCAAGTCACCGAGTGATGAGCACGACAACGTCTCTTTCATCACATCGGCCGTGAAACTGCCGTCGGCGCTGTCGACGACGGTCAAGCAAACCCCCGAGACAGCGATGGAATCGCCGTGGCCCACGTCGGAGGTGACGAGCGGCCCGCGCACGGTGACCCGCGCAGCATCGGCGAGTTCGACCCAATTGACGACCTCGCCGAGCTCTTCGACGATGCCGGTGAACATCAGGTGCTCCTCAGGATTAGCCGCAGGTCGTCGCCGAGACGTACGACCTCGTCCAGACGCAACCGGCGCGCGTCCGCGATCGTTCCCACGCCGAGGTTGCCGAGGGCTGCGGGGCCGCTGCCGAGCAGAGCTGGCGCGAGGTAGGCGATGATGCGGTCGACAAGGCCTGCGCGCAGGAAAGCGGCGGCGAGGGTGGGGCCTCCCTCCAGCAGAACGCTCACCACTCCCCTGTCGTGCAGCCGGGCGAGGGCTTGGGCCGGCTCGTCGACGAGCACCAGGGTCTCGGCTGCGTCATCAAGGACTTTGGCGTCGGCAGGGGTACGTCCAGACCGGTCGAGGACGACGCGCAGCGGCTGTCGCCCCGCGTCGGGTCGCACCGTGAGTTCGGGGTCGTCGGCGAGCACGGTGCCGACACCCACGAGGATCGCGTCGGCCTGGTCGCGCAGCAGGTGGACGTCGGCGCGGGCGTCGACACCGGTGATCCAGCGACTGGTGCCGTCAGCGGCGGCAGATCTGCCGTCGAGCGTCGCGGCGTACTTCCAGGTGACGAAGGGCCGGCCGGTCCGCTGCACGTGCAGCCACGGCTCCAGCGGGCCTCGCTGGACGTAGGTATCCGCAGTGATCTCTACGGCAACGCCAGCGGCGCGCAGCCGCTCGGCACCGCCACCCGCCAGCGCGGTCGGGTCGGCGCAGCCGATGACGACACGGGTGATGCCGGCGGCCAGGATCGCGTCAGTGCACGGCGGTGTGCGCCCGGTATGTGCGCAGGGTTCCAGGGTGACGACGAGGGTGCCGCCACGGGCTAACTCGCCGGCCGCAGCCAGCGCGGTGACCTCAGCGTGCGGACCGCCTACCGGGGCGGTTGCACCCGCACCGAGCACGACGCCGTCGGCGGACAGGACGACCGCGCCGACCGGCGGGTTGGGGCTCGTACGGCCCAGCACGCTCTCGGAGAGGGCGACCGCGCGACGCATCGCCGCGTCGATGTCCACACGGCAAGTCTAGGAGAACGCTGAAGGCGTTGGCCACCGCCCCGCAAAGCTGATCACCGCCGCGGGAGCGCCCGGCTCAAGCGTGCGGATCGGCGGTGATCATCCCGGAGTGTCCTCGCTCCCGCCGCTGGCACCGGCCTGCTGAGCGGCCGCCGTCTGGGCCGCCTCCCGCAGCGCGGTGACGGCCGCTGCCGGATCGGCCGCGCCGTAGACCGCACTGCCCGCGACGAGGACGTCGGCGCCGGCCTCGGCGCACCGCTCCACGGTCTCCATCGCCACGCCGCCGTCGACCTGCAGCCAGATGTCGAGGTCGCCGATCGCCGTGCGAGCCTTGCGAATCTTGGGGAGCACCACGTCGAGGAATGCCTGACCGCCAAAGCCCGGCTCGACGCTCATGATGAGCAGCATGTCCAGCTCGGGCAGCAGGTCCAGGAACGGCTCGACCGGAGTCGCCGGCTTGAGCGCCATCCCGGCTCGTGCGTTGAGCCGACGCAGCTCACGGGCCAGTCGTACGGGGGCAGCAGCCGCCTCGACGTGAAAGGTCACGCTCTTGGCGCCTGCTTCTGCGTACGCAGGTGCCCAGCGGTCTGGGTCTTCGATCATCAGGTGGCAATCGACCGGCAGTCGGCTGGTCGCCAGGATCGAGGCTACGACCGGCAGACCCAGGGTCAGGTTAGGGACGAAGTGCCCGTCCATCACGTCGACGTGGACCCAGTCTGCGGTGTCGGAGACCGTCTCGATGTCGCGTGCCAGATGGGCGAAATCGGCGGACAAAATGCTCGGCGAAATCTGCATGCGGCCCATACGGCGAGCCTAAGGTGCGGCCGGGGCGCGACGACGGAGCACCGCGACGAACATCGCGTCCGTGCCGTGTCTGTGCGGCCACAGTTGGACGCTCGGACCGTTGCCCAGGTCAGGAACGCCGGCCAGCAACGGACGGGCGTCGAGTTGCTCGATCTCGAGATTGCGGCGCAACGCGTCGCTCACGGGGACGACCGTCTCCGCCAGGTGCGGCGAGCAGGTCGCGTAGACGAGCACGCCACCGGGACGCAGCAGGCGTAGAGCGGAGGCGAGCAGCTCGCCCTGCAGCTTGATGAGCGAGGGCAGGTCCGTCGGCTGCCGACGCCACCGGGCCTCCGGGCGGCGGCGCAGCGCACCCAGCCCGGTGCACGGAGCGTCAAGCAGGATTCGGTCGACCGAGCCGTCGGCGAACGGTGGCTGCCGGCCGTCGGCGGTCACGATGTCGACCACGCCGGACCGCGCCACCAGCCGAGAGCGGTGCGGCTGCAGTTCCGTGGCGACGAGCCGCGCGCCGCGTTCGCGGGCCAGCACATCGAGCAGCGCCGCCTTGCCTCCGGGGCCGGCGCACACATCGAGCCACAGCCGGTCCGGACCCTCCAGCGGCGCAGCGGCGAGCGCGAGCGCCACGAGCTGGCTGCCTTCGTCCTGCACGCCGGCGCGGCCATGGCGGACGGGGGCGATCGCGCCCGGATCGCCCTCGTGGAGCCGGACGGCGTAGGGAGACCACGGTCCCGGGGTGCCGCCGCTGGCCTCGACCAACTCATCGCGTGGGATCCGGCGGGCGACGAGGTGGACCTCGGGTCGGGCGTCGTCAGCCGCCAGGGCGAGCGCCGTCTCGGTGAGGTCGCCGCCGAGGGCATCGCGGAAGGCGGAGGCGATCCAGCGCGGGTGCGAGTGCTGCAGGGCCAGCGCGGCGAGCGGGTCGTCGGCGGGTGCCAGTTGCGCTACCCAGGCGGCCTCGTCGTGGGCAGCGATCTTGCGCAGGACGGCGTTGACGAAGCCGACGGGGCCGGCGGTAACCGTGCGTCGAGCCAGGTCGACCGTCGCGCTGACGGCTGCGTGGCTCGGGACGCGCATGCGCAGCAGTTGGTGCGCGCCGAGCCGCAAGATGTCCAGCACCGGCGGGTCGACTTGCTCGAGCGGCCGGTCGACGCACGCCTGCAGCACCGCGTCGTACAAGCCCTGGCCGCGCAGGGTGCCGTAGGCGAGTTCGGTCGCAAAGGCTGCGTCGCGGGTCTCGAGCCGACGATCGCGTAGGAGCCCGGGCAGGACGAGGTTGGCGTAGGCCTGCTTCGTGCGTACGGCCTCGAGCACGTCGTACGCCACCCGCCGGGCCGGGTCGCTTGCCGGCGGGCGGTAAGGCTTGCGCACGGTCATACGAAGCGCTCGCCGGGCTCGAGCCGGAGGCCGCGCAGCCAGTCGGTGGCGGCCATCGCGGCCTTGCCCTCGGGGCGTACGCCACCGAGCCGGACCGCGTACGTGCCGGTGCCGACGAGCGTGCCGTCCAGCTCGCCGGGAGCCAGCGCGCCCTCGGCCAGGGCCACCGGCCCGAGCTTGACCCGCTTGTCGCGGAAGGTCGTCCAGGCACCGGGAGCCGGGGTACAGGCGCGCACGAGCCGATCGACCCGCAACGCTGGTGCAGTCCAGTCGACCCGTGCGTCGCCGACGCTGATCTTGGGGGCGAGCGAGATGCCCTCGCTGCTTTGCGTCAGGCCCTGCACGGTGCCGTCCTCGAGCGCGTCCAGCGTCGCGACCAGCAGTCCGGCGCCGGCGACCGCGAGTCGCTCCAGCAGGTCGCCCGAGGTGTCGGTCGGCTGGATCGTCTCGGTCAGCAGGCCGAACACCGGACCAGTATCGAGCCCTTCCTCGAGCAGGAAGGTGCTGGCACCGGTGACCTCATCTCCAGCGAGGACGGCATGCTGCACGGGAGCCGCTCCGCGCCAGGCCGGCAGCAGCGAGAAGTGCAGGTTGACCCAGCCCAACCGCGGGATGTCGAGCGCGCTGCGCGGCACCAGGGCGCCATAAGCCACGACCGGGCAGCAGTCCGGCTCGAGAGCGCGCAGCCGGTCCTGGAACTCCTCCTCGCGCGGGTGGCGCGGGGTGAGCACCTCGATGCCGTGACTGTCGGCCAGCTCGCGTATCGGGCTGGGTCGCAACGTCCGACCGCGACCGGCCGGAGCGTCCGGACGGGTGAGGACGGCAACCACCTCGTGCCGACTGTCGAGCAGCGCCTCTAGCGCCGGAATCGCGGGCTGCGGGGTACCGGCGAAGACGACCTTCAGCGGGCCCGTCCGAACAGCGGGTGCGGGCTTGCCTTCACCACAGGCGCGGGCTGGTTGGACCACTCGGCCTCGCGGATCGCGGCGAGCGCGGCCTTCTTGGTCTCCGGGTCGAGCCGATCGACGAACAAAATGCCGTCGAGGTGATCGACCTCATGCTGGATCGCGCGAGCCAGAAACGCGGTGCCGTCAATCGTGACCGGGTCGCCGTAGACGTTTTGCCCGTGCGCGACGACGTGCTGGCGCCGCCGACAGTCAAACGACAGGCCGGGGATGGACAGGCAGCCCTCCTCACCGTCCTGCTCCTCGTCGCTGGGGAAGTGCAGCACTGGGTTAACCAGGTGGCCGAGTTGATCGTCGACGTCGTACGTGAAAACGCGCAGCGCCACACCGATCTGCGGGGCGGCAAGTCCGACGCCGGGCGCGTCGATCATCGTGTCGATGAGGTCCTTGACCAGGACGCGCAGCTCTTTGTCGAACGTGGTGACCAGCTCAGCCTGGGTGCGCAGAACCGGGTCACCGATCAGCCGGATAGGTCGCGTCGCCACCTGAGCGAGTCTAGGCGAGCGACGGGGGGTCCAGAATGACCCGGACGTGCTCGCTCTTGCGGGCACTGCGGGTGGCGGCGATGGCCTTCAACGCGGCGGCGAGTAGGGCCCCGTCCGCCCTCGGGACGCGGACCAAGATGCGCTCCTCATCCCCCGCTGGCACCGGGCCGAGCAGATCGGCGGTGGCTGGCAGGTCGAGTGCGGCGACGAGTTCGGTCACGGCCGCTGCGGATCCCTGGAGCCCGGCCATCCGGACGGCCGGGGGGAAGCCGACAGCGGTGCGGTCGGCAAGTTCGCGCGCGGCGGCTCCAGCCGGGTCCCACCGAATCAGCGCTTGCACCGGGACGAGCCCGCGGTCGGCCACGACGATGACGCGAGCGCCCGGTCGGGTCAGGGCGGCGGCGGCGAACCAGCGCCGCAGCGCCTCCTCGCCCGCCCGCAGATCCGCGCGGCCGAGCAGAGCCCAGCCGTCCAGGAGCAGCACGGCGCCGTAGCCGCCCTCGGCGACCGGCTCGGCGCCAGGGGTTGCCACGACGAGCGCCGCCGTGCCGGGAACGGCGGCGAGGACCTCGTCGCGGCCACTGGTGCGTACGGGTGTGCCGGGGAAGGCTCGGCCCAACTCCTCGGCGGTGCGGCGGGCGCCGACGATGGTCGCGCGCAGCGCTCGTCCGTGGCAGACCGGGCAGGCCCAATCGGCAGCCGGGCGGCCGCACCAGGCGCAGGCGGTGCGCTGGTCTTGCCCTGCCGACAGCGGCCCGGCGCAGGTCGCGCAGCGGGCGGGGGTGCGGTCCCGGGCGCAGGCCAGGCTGGGCGCGTAGCCGCGCCGCGGCACCTGGATCAGCACCGGAGCGCCCGCGGCGAGTGACTCCCGCGCAGCTTCGAAAGCCTTGGCCGGCAGCCGGGCCGCGCGGGCTTGCGGGTCGCGGGCGAGGTCGTCATCGGAGACGCCGTCCACCCGCGGGGCCAGCGTGCGGACCGTCGCGCGCGGCGCGTCGAGAGACCGCGCCCAGCCGCTGTCGACGAGCAACTGGCCCTCAGCTGTACGCGCGTGGCCGCCGAGGAGCATCGCCGCGCCGAGCCGGTGGGCGCGCAGCACGAGAACGTCGCGCGCGTGGACGTACGGCGAACGCGGCTCGCCGTGTAGGTCGTCGCCGTCGTCCCAGATCACCAGCAGTCCCAGGTCGGCGACCGGGGCGAAGACCGTCGCGCGGGTGCCGACGGCGACGCGCACCTGACCGCGTCGGACGGACAGCCACCGGCGGTAGCGCTCAGCCGGCCCAAGGTCGGCCGACAGCGCCGCGTGCGGAAGGTCACCTAGGACGTCGCTGACCCGCGCCAAGTCGCGCGCGTCGGGCACGACGACGACCGCGCCCTTGCCGGACGCGACGGCGGTGCGTACGGCGATCGCGACCTCCGCGGGCCAGTCCGGACCGGGCAGCGTCGACCAGACCGCACGGGGCGCCTTCCCTGCCGCGAGGGCGTCGAGGAAGGTTGCGCCGTCGGTGTAACGGGCCCACGGCCCCGGCTCAGGCCTGCTCGGCGCGCCCTGATCCATCGCCGGCGGCTCCTGGGCTTCGACCCGGCCGTGCCGCGACGGGATGGCCAGGCGCAGTACGTCGTACATCGCCCCAGCCGACCGATCCGCAACGGCCCGCGCCAGCTCGGCGACCTCGGTGCT
>JBKJLP010000497.1:0-2527 GCA_046596735.1 Mycobacteriales bacterium
GGCTTCACCGCTCCCAATGCGACGGCCCTGGCGCTGGCCCACCACGGACGCCGGGCCGGGGCGGCGTCAGCGCTGCTCGGGCTGCTGCAGTTCGTGTTCGGCGCCATGGCTGCGGCCCTGTCGGGCCTGGGTGGGCAGCGGGCGGATCTGTCGATGGCGCTGACGATGTCGGGCGCTTCGCTGCTCGCCTTGGGCTGCGCACTGCGTACGCAGATCGGGGTCCGTCGCGAGGCCTGAGCCTTAGTGCTCGTGTGGCCCGCGGATTAGCTCGTGCTCGACCAGGGCGGTCGGAAAGATGCCGGTCAGGACGTCCAGCCGGCTGGCCTGCGTTTCGGCCCCGAGCACCCGGGCGAGGGCGTCGAGCAGTTGGAGGCCGGCGCGCAGCATCCCGATGACGCCCGCCTTGTCGGCGGCGCGGTCAGGGTCAACGACCTCGGTGCGCGGCACGAAGGCCGACAGGTCGAGCGACGTCGGGTCGTGCTGCGGCGCCTCGACGAGGCAGGCCGCGAGCAACCAGCGGGCTCCGCGCGGTCCGGGGGTAAGTCCGTCGAGCAGTTCGGCGACCTGCGACTGGCGCAGGGCCTCGTCGACCGGGCGATCGAGGGCGGCCAAGAGCTGGGCCGTGGCGCAGACAAACCCGTCGAGCAAGTCGGGTCCGTCGACGTCCTCGGCGAGCAACTCAGCGAGCAGGTCGACCGCGGTCTCGGCGGCGAGCCCTTCCCCGTACGCCTGCAGCACTGCGGGCACGGCGGCGAACGCGGGGCCGTCGAGCCACGTCCCCGGTCCGCTGCGCGCCTTCGTACGGACGAAGCGGGCCAAGGTGAGGCAGGCCTCGACGGTAGCTGCGTCGTCCAGGGGCTGCTGCTCGGCGGAGAGCCCGGCATCGGCGGGCTCGAGCAGGCGACGGAGCGCTGCCAGCGGAGCGGTCACCCGGTCCTGGCGGTTGCCTTGCTCCTCGACGAGGCTGACGAGCTGCTGCGCCGTGGTGCGTAACCAGCGCCGGCCCAGCCTGCCCTCGGCGGCCAGCCGCGCGCTCAGCTCCAGCAAGGTGGCCGCGTCTTTGGTTGGCCCCTCTTCGGCACCGGCAGCGAGTGTGACCCACAGCCGGGCGAGGCGGACCAGTCCGTGGTCGTCGACCATGAGGAGGCGCTGCAGGAGGGCCTCGTCGTTGAGCTCCTCGTCCTGGGTCGCCCGGACCAGCCGGCTGATCAGGCTGAGGACCCCGCGGACGGTCTCGTCGACGTCACCGCCGACCATCAGAAGCGTGAGGGTGGCACTGACCTGCTCCGGCTCGGGCGTTGTCGCCAGCAACGGGGGGAGCTCGGTGATGAGGCGTAGCACCTCACTCTCGAACGGACCGCTCTGCTGCGCGATCTGCGCCAGCACCGGCGGTTCGGCGTCCTCGAAGGCGGCGATCAAGGCGGTGCATAACCGGCTGCTGAGCTCGGCTGAGTGTTCGGCCGGGGCGAGCGACAGTGCCCGCAGCAGGCGGGTCAGTGCGCGCTCGGCCTCGAGCTCACCGCGGTAGGTCGCGAGGACGGCGTCGGCCAGGGTCTGTGCCGGCGAGCGCTCGGCGGCGCGGTGGTAGGCGTCGTCGTCGAGGAGCAGGCGCAAGTCTTCGTCCAGCCAGGGCGTCAGGCGCCCGCGCAGGGCCTCGGCGAGCTCGGCCACCGGGAGTTGGAGTTCGGCGGCGAGGTGCTCGCAGTCGACCGGCTCGGCCCAGAATCCGGCAGGCGGCTCCGCGTCCATGACCGCGAGCAGCACCATGCGGCCTTCGTCGCCGGACTGTCCGGGCAGCGCGGCGACGAACGGCGCGAGCGGAAGCTGCCAGGAAAGCGCCGTGTCGCCGACCAGCGCGCGGACGGTCAGGGTCGGCGCCTGCGGTCCATCGGCATGCACGTCCACCCGTGGCTCAGCGATCCGCAGTCCTTCAGCGACCCCGGGCGGCAGGAACGTGAACAGCAGTACGCCGGGCTCAAGGGTGTCCGCTGCGTGCGCGTGCAGGACGGTGCCCGCCGCGCAGGCGTAGACCGGAGGTCGCACCTGCTCGGGAGCCGTCACCGGGTCATTGTGCCGGTCGCCCGCGAGAGCATCGGTGCCGGGCGTCCACATCGGGGCTTCTCGTCCACAGGTGGACCGTTGTCGGGCCCGTGGTGCTCACGTTCTGTGCAGCCTGCGGACATGCGACCTGCCACCGCCCCTGCCGTTGCCCGTTTGACCTCGCCCGGCGAGATCGTCGCGGCCCTGCCGCACGTCTGCGGCTTTGTGCCGAGCGAGAGCCTCGTCGTCGTCTCGTTGCGCGGGCCGCGCAAAAGGATGGGCATCACGATGCGCTTCGACCTGGCGGCGTGCGGGCCGACCGACCTCGCCGCTGCGGAGGTCGTGGCCCGGCTGCGGCACGACAAGGCCGACCAGGCGCTGATGGTGGTGTTTACCGAGGACGACGGCCTGTTGCCGCGCAGCGCGCTCATCGCGGTGCTGTCTGCGGGTTGCGCCGCAGAAGGGATCGCCGTCCAGGAAGCGCTGC
>JBKJLP010000043.1:0-11066 GCA_046596735.1 Mycobacteriales bacterium
GAGGGTGTTGAGTACTGCGGTGCCGAGGAGCGGATCCGCCAAGACGTTCTCGAAGTTGTCGAGTCCGACCCAACTCGAGGTAATCAGGTTGGTCTTTTGAAGGCTCATCACGAACGATCGAAGAATCGGCGACCAGCTGAAGACTGCGAACACGATAATCATCGGGGTCAGGAACAGCAGGTTCGAGAGACCACCGCCGCGAAACCAGGTGGCTGGGGTGCGCTTGCGCGTGCGCTGGGTAGTCGACGTCATGAGGGTTCTTTCGTAGAGCGCGGGCCGCCGAGCATTGCTGCGCGACGGCCCGCGTGATTTTCTAGTGCCTAGTTGCCGTCGAGGAGGGCCTGTGCGTCTTTATCGGCCTGCGTGAGCAGAGCGTCGATATCGGCGTTTTGGTCCGTCAGCACTGCCTGAACCACGGAGTCCAAGAGCGCATAGATTTCTTGCGTCTTGCCCTTCGCCTCGCCCACCGGGGTCTGGCTGAAGATGCCTTCGAAGAAGCCGCTCATCTGGTCGAGTGGAACGTTGATGTACGGCGCAATCCACTCGCGCGACTCTTCGTAGGTTGCCTGGTCGAGCACCGGAAGAACCGGTGTTCCGACGGCCTGGTCGCTCGCGACGAGCGCCTCAGCGTCGGCAATCGCCGCATCCTTATTCAGCAGCTTCTGCATGTAGTACCAGTCGATCCACTTGACGGATGCGGCCTTGGTTTCGGCATCGACCGTCGGGCTGACGACGGCGATGTCGCCACCGCCAAGCGTGCCAGGGTCTTCTCCGTCGGTCGGAATGACCGTGAGGCCGTAGTCGTCAGGGTTCAACGAGAAGTCGCGAACGAGAGCCGTGTAGACGTCTGACCCGCTCGTGTACATGCCGATGTTGCCAGCAGCAAACTCCTGGTTGATGGTTCCCCAGTCGAGCAGGAAGTTGCTGCCCATCGAGTTGTCTTCCCAGCGAAGCTTCTGCAGAAACTCGAGGTCGGCAACGGTACCTGGGTTGTTGATCGTCGACGTGTAGGTTCCGTCTGCATTGGCGACCTGGGTGCGTCCGCCGTGAGCAACGGTGCCTGCGGTGAGCTGCCATCCGCCGGTGTTGTTCATCGACATCTGCGCGTAGCCAGCCTTGCCGGTGGCCTCGTTGATGGCCTTAGCGGCTTCGCGAACTTCGTCCCACGTCGTCGGCGGGGAGTCGGGGTCTAGGCCGGCGGCTTCGAACAGCGTGCGGTTGTAGTGCAGACCCATGGCGTAGGCCTGGCGCGGGAACCCGAAGATCTTGCCATCAGCGTCTTGCACTGCGTCGAGAATGATCGGGTTGAACTTTTCGGCGTAGCCAAGCGCGGTTGCCTCTGCTGTTACGTCCGTGAGTTGCCCGTTTTCGAGCAACGTCTTGGCGTCGGTGAATGGCACCGTGAATACGTCGGGCAAGCTGCCGCCCGCGAGCTGCACCGCGAAGGTTGGGCCCGTCCACTCGTACTCGACGCCGATGACGTCGATGGCGGGGTTTGCCTTCTCGAACTGTGCTTCTTGCGTTGCGAAGGCCTCGTAGGCTGCGGCGTCGGCCCCGGGTGGGAACGTTGCCACGCGAATTTCGGTCTTGCCGTTGTCAGGTGCGGTGCACCCGGCGAGCGATGCAACAACGCTGACTGCGGCGAAACCGGCCACAAGCATTCTGCTTCTTGACTTCATTGTCTTACCTTTCGTGTGTTGGTGACTCTTGGTGGGAAACTCCGGTGGCTACGCCTGCAGCCACACTGTGGAGTCGGGGGCGAGTTGAACCGCGCCGTTGTCGGCGACGGACAGCTCTGAGCTGCTGAGCAACACCGTGTGGTGCTCAGGCAGATCTATGGGGTGGTCGGCAAAGTTCGTCAGGCTGACAAACCCGCGACCACGCGAGAAAGCGATGACCTGGGTCTCGCTCTCAAGCCATTCGAGCGTGCCGTCACCGAGCGCAGCGTGCTCGTGTCTGATGCGCAGCGCCTCGCGGTAGAGCGAGAGCATCGAGGCGGGGTCGCCCTCTTGAGCATCAACGGTGAAGTTCGCCCAGTCCTCGGGCTGCGGAAGCCACGGCTCGTATCCGGCGTCGGGCGGGGTGAAGCCGAATGGCGGCTGCGTGCCGCTCCATGGCAACGGCACGCGGCATCCATCGCGCCCAGGGTCAACGCGATTGGAGCGGAAGAACATTGGATCCTGGCGCGCCTCCTCTGGCAGATCTTCGACCTCTGGCAGCCCGAGCTCATCGCCCTGATAGATGTAGAGGCTGCCGGGCAGCGCGGCGCTCAGCAGTGCGGCGGCTCGCGCCCGACGCGTGCCTAAAGCGAGATCGGTCGGCGTGCCGAAACGCTTGGTGGCGAAGGCGAAGGCGCTGTCGTGCCTGCCGTAGCGTGTCACCGGCCGGGTGACGTCGTGGTTCGAGAGAACCCACGTCGACGGGGCGTCAACCGGTGCATGTGCTGACAGCATCGACTCGATCGACTCGCGCAGGGCGCCCGCACTCCACGGACGGGCCATGAAGTCGAAATTGAAGGCCGTGTGCATTTCGTCGGCGCGGAGGTAGTTGGCGAAGCGCACCGGATCCGGCATCCAGACTTCACCGACAAGCACGCGCGTGCCCGGGTACGAGTCCGCGATTTCGCGCCATGACCGGTAGATGTCGTGCACTTCGTCGCGATCGACGTTCGGGTGCTGGCCCGCCTCGACGACCTCTGGTACTTCTGGCAACTCCGGGTCTTTGATCAGCAACGCGGCAGAGTCGATGCGCACCCCGGCGACCCCTCGGTCAAACCAGAAGCGCAGTACGTCTTCGTGTTCGCGACGAACCTCTGGGTGGTTCCAGTTGAGGTCTGGCTGCTCTGGAGTGAACAGGTGCAGGTACCACTCGCCCGGCGATCCGTCGGCGTTCGTGGTTCGCGTCCAGGTGTCGCCCTGAAAGTTTGAGACCCAGTGGTTGGGCATTTCGTCGCCGTTGTCGCCGCGGCCTGGCCGAAACCAGAAACGCTCGCGCTCTGGCGACCCTGGCCCCGCCGCGAGAGCGGCAGTGAACCACTCGTGCTGATCGGAGATGTGGTTTGGCACGACGTCGATGATGGTTCGGATGCCGCGGGCAAGCGCCTCGCGAATCAGCAGCTCCGCCTCGGCCAGGGTTCCAAACGCGGGGTGGATTGCGCGATAGTCAGAGACGTCGTAGCCACCGTCGGCGAGTGGACTCGGGTACCACGGCGTGAACCAGAGCGCGTCCACGCCGAGCGCTTGCAGGTAGCCGAGCTTCGCCCGCACCCCCGCGAGATCGCCGGTTCCGTCGCCGTTACCGTCGGCGAAGCTGCGGATGTACACCTGATAGATCACGGCACTGCGCCACCACAGAGGGTCGGCCGCACTCGGCGACACGACGCCAACATCGGTGAGGGTCGCTCCCTGGGTCGCCTCGTCGGCACGGTGCCCAGCGTCGGTGTCTAGGACGGGAGTGTCCACTACGGCTCATCTCTTTCGCGCGGCCGAAGGCGGGTGCAACGGCAATGTTGGGCGGTGAGATGAAAGTAGCGTTCTTGACACATTAACGCAAGAACTAAACAAAAAGTAAGAAACTTACGTTATCTTGCGTTCTTTCGCAGGTGCGGTCGAGCCGCGGACCACGAGCTCTGGCTCGAACAGGTACTCCTCGGTGGTCGTGGTTTCGCCCTTGATCTGGCCGACCAGCAGCTCGATGATCATGCGGCCCATCGGCTCAATCGGCTGTCGCACCGTGGTGAGCGGCGGATCCGTGGCGTTCATCAGCGCGGAGTCGTCGAAGCCCACAATCGAGACGTCGCCTGGCACCGTCAGCCCGGCGCGGCGCACTGCCCGGATTGCACCAAGCGCGATCGGGTCTGACATGCAGATGATGCCAGTCACCCCCGTAGCTAGCAGTCGCGCCGTCGCCGCCTGCCCCGCCTCGAGCGAGTAGTGCGAGTGCACTACCTCAAGCACGAGCCCAGCGCTTGCGGCCGCACGCTTGCCCGCGGCAAGTTTGCGCAGCGAAGGCACGTGGTCTGGCGGCCCGATCACTAGTCCGATTCGCTCGTGCCCGAGCTGGCGCAGGTGATTCCATGCCTGTTCGGTGGCCACCGCGTCGTCTGTCGAGACCGTCGGAAAGTTCAAGGCTGCGGTCGGCGCATTGACAAACACGGTCGGCAAGCCGAGTTCGGCAAGCCGCGCGTAGTGCTCGTGCGGGGCGTCTTGCTGGGTGTACTGCCCACCAACGAAGACAACGCCAGAGACCTGCTGTTGCAAGAGCAGGTCAACGTAGTCTGCTTCTGAGATGCCGCCCGAGGTGAGCGTGCAGAGCACCGGCGTGTAACCGTGTTGCGCGAGTGCCCCTGCAACGACCTCGCCGAACGCGGGAAAAATTGGGTTCTGCAGCTCGGGCAGAAAGAGCCCAACCAGTCGGGCCCGCTCGCCGCGCAGTTTCGTCGGGCGTTCGTAGCCAAGCACGTCGAGCGCCGTCAGCACCGCTTGGCGTGTGGCGGCCGACGCACCCGGCTTGTCGTTAAGAACGCGACTGACCGTCGCTTCGCTAACCCCAACCTTGCGCGCTACCTCTGTAAGTCGCTTCGACATGCCGACAGCATACGCAAGAACTTGCAAGGCTTGCGAAGAGCGACGAAAATTCTCGACCTCCTACCGGTCGAAACTGCACCGTGCGCTCAGGCGGTGCTCGCTTCGCGCTCTCCCAGCCGGGTACGCAGCTCGGTGAGCTGGTGGTACAAGGCCGCAGGCGCCTTATCGCCGAAGGTGTCGAAGTAGGCCTCGGTGGCATCCGCTTCGGCTGCCCACGCGTCACGATCGATGGCAAAGAGCTTCTCGATCGCGCCGTCATTGAGCGTTAGACCGTCGAGGTTGAGTTGCGTCGGCGTAAGCCCAAGCGGGCCACTGATCGCTGGCGCCTCCCCGGCGACCCTGGCGAGCATCCACTCGAGCACTCGAGCGTTCTCGCCGAAGCCTGGCCAGAGGTAGTTGCCC
Source organism: Mycobacteriales bacterium (assembly GCA_046596735.1). Classification (GTDB taxonomy): domain Bacteria; phylum Actinomycetota; class Actinomycetes; order Mycobacteriales; family SCTD01; genus RYN-124. The sequence goes on from JBKJLP010000043.1 coordinate 4,989, forward strand.
TCCTCGTCTTTGCGAAACCAGTTCACCTGGAAGATGCGCGGCATGCCGCCTGCGCTGCGCAGCGTGTCACCAATTTCAAGCCAGTGCGAGAAGTAGTCGGCCATGTTGTAGCCGCAGAACGGCAGCATCGCGAATGGGTCGCGGCGCAGTTCGCCGACCGTGCCTTCGGCGGCCGCGGTCTGTTCTGAGCTGATTGTCGCTCCCATAAAGACCCCGTGCTCCCAATCGCGCGCCTCTACCACCAAGGGCACGTTAGTTGCTCGGCGGCCGCCGAAGATTATTGCGTCGATGACGACGCCCTGGGGGTCTTCCCAGTCATCCGAAATGCTCGGGCACTGCCTCGCAGCAACGGTGAATCGCGAGTTGGGGTGCGCGGCCGGGCGGCCCGAAGCCGGTGTCCAGTCATTGCCCTCCCAATCGATGAGGTGCTCGGGGACGGTGTCACTCATCCCCTCCCACCAGACATCGCCATCGTCGCGCAGTGCAACATTGGTGAAGATGGTGTTGCCCCAGATCGTCTCCATCGCCGTCGGGTTGCTGTTCCAGCCCGTGCCGGGTGCGACACCGAAGAACCCCGCCTCGGGGTTGATGGCGCGAAGGCGCCCATCTGCCCCACGACCCAGCCATGCGATGTCGTCGCCGATGGTTTCGACACTCCAGCCGGGAATTGTCGACTGAAGCATCGCGAGGTTCGTCTTGCCGCAGGCGCTCGGGAACGCGGCCGCGAGGTACTTCGCGTCGCCACTCGGGGGCGTGAGCTTCAGGATGAGCATGTGCTCGGCCATCCAACCCTCGTCGCGGGCCATCACGGAGGCGATGCGGAGCGCGAAGCACTTCTTGCCGAGCAGCGCGTTGCCGCCGTAGCCGGAGCCGTAGCTCCAGATCTCGCGGGTCTCGGGGTAGTGGACGATGTACTTGGTGGTGTTGCACGGCCACGCAACGTCCGCAGCGCCGTCGAGCAGGGGGGCGCCAACGCTGTGGACGGCCGGGACGAAGAAGCCGTCCTCGCCGATCTCGTCCAGCGCCGGCTGGCCCATCCTGGTCATGATCCGCATGGACACCACGACGTAGGGGCTGTCGGTGATCTCGATGCCGAGCTGGCTGATGGCCGAGCCGAGCGGGCCCATGCTGAAGGGGACGACGTACATCGTCCGGCCCTTCATGCAGCCGTCGAACAGCGGCCGGAGCGTCTGGCGCATCTCCGCCGGCGCCATCCAGTTGTTCGTCGGGCCGGCGTCGGCCTCCTGCTCGGAGCAGATGAAGGTGCGGTCCTCGACCCGGGCGACGTCGGTCGGGTCGGACGTCGCGTAGAAGCTGTTCGGGCGCTTGGCCTCGTCCAGCCGGGTGAACGTCCCGTTGTCGACCAGGAGCTGGGTGAGCCGCTCCCACTCCGCCTGCGACCCGTCCGCCCACTCGACGCGGTCGGGCTTGGTCAGCTCGGCGATCTCCGCTACCCACGCAACCAGCTTCTGGTTCTTCGTGGGAGCCTGGTCGAGACCAGGGATCGTTGAGGTCGGCGCGGTCATGAGATCCTCTCCATCGAGGTGCTGGTCGACTACCAGAGCCGACACAGACGGGGTTGCGGAAGAGTCTGCCCTCTTCCCGCGACACCCAATAGTGGCGGGTCCTGTGAGATGACGCACCCAGCCCGAAACCAGGAGGACACGTGTCGGACACTTTTATCGAATCTGTCCACCGTGTCGAGGCCGCGCTCAAACCGCGGCTGCGGGGCGTGCTGCACGAGGCCGCGTTCGCGGTCTCACTGGTCACCGGGACCGCGATCGTCTGCCTTTCCGACGGCACCCGCGTTCGGGTCGCCGTCTCGGTGTACGCCGCCGCGGTCGCGCTGCTGTTCGGCACCTCGGCCGCCTACCACCGCGGCTCCTGGTCGCCGCGGGCTCGCTCGCTCATGTCGCGACTGGACCATTCGATGATCTTCGTCCTGATCGCCGGGACGTACACGCCGTTCTGCCTGGTCCTGCTGGACGGCTGGGTCCGGTGGGTGATCTTCGGCATCGTCTGGGGGGGCGCGATCGGCGGGATCATCGCCCGCAACGCGTTCTCGCAGCCGCCGCGCTGGGTGTTCGTGATCCTCTACCTGGCGCTCGGCTGGGTGGCCGTCGCGATCATGCCGCAGGTGCTCCACAAGGGCGGCTGGGCGGTGCTGTCGCTGCTCGTGGTCGGCGGGCTGTTCTACTCCTACGGCGCGGTCGTGTACGCCCGGCAGAAGCCCAACCCGTCGCCGCAGTGGTTCGGGTTCCACGAGGTCTTCCACGCGTGCACGCTGGCCGCGTTCATCGTCCACTACGTGGCGATCTCCCTCGCGGTGTACCAGACCCCGTACAGCTGACCCCCTCTGTCGGAAATCCACAGGGTCAGGACCCTGTGGATTTCCGACGGACGGGCGCGGCTAGATCGTCGGGCCCTGCTCACGAACCTTCTGAACGGCCTCCATGGCCTGCCGGAGCTCGGCCAGCCAGGCGTCCGCGTTCTCGCCGACGAGCTTGACGCACCAGGCCAGCGCCTCCGCACGGGACCGGGCGACGCCGCTGTCGACCAGGGTGTCCAGCACCTGCCGCTCGGGCTGCCGCAGGCGCGTCATGACCGGTACGGACAGGTGCGTGAACAGCTGCCTGCTCGTCCCGGCGGTGGCGCCCCAGGCGACCTTGCGGCCGTACCTGTGCTCGGCCTCGCGGGCGATCAGGATCCGCTCGTCGCGGGTCTCCTCGCGCCAGCGGGTGATCCGGCCCTGCTCGGCAGCCGCCACATCGGCGGCGGTGCCTTCCACGGCCGGCGACTCGACGGTCACCACGACGGTGATCTCGTCGCGGTCGACCGCGATCTCGGGCGTGCCCCAGCTGTCGGGGAGGCGGCCGGCGAACCAACCGTCCAGGCCGTCAGCGGTGGGCACGTCCTGTTCGTGGTGGCGCGGGCCTCGGGGCCCGCCGCGTCCACGACCCTCGGGCGCCATGCGCCCGTACTTCTCGTGTGGGTGTCTCATCAGACATCCCCTCTCTTGTTGTTGCTTACATGATTACACAACAACAGGAGTACAGATGTATTCCTAGTCACCCACGACGATCGTGATCGGCACCGTCGTGAGCAGCCGGAGCGTCGGGCCGGCGTACACCGCCATCGTGTAGTCGCCCTCGACGAAGCCGTCGGGATCGCCCGCCACCCAGTCGTGCGCGAGGCAGGCGCTGGCCGCCCCCGACCACGTCGAGAAGGAGGTGTCGAGGGGCTCGCCGGTCCCGACGTCGGTGAGCTCGAGGTAGACGTCCTCGCCCTGGGTCATGCCCGTCAGAGTCGCTGCGGCCTGGACCACGAAGGATCCGGACCCGAGCGTGGTCGCCGGCGCGTCGCAGGCCGAGCCGTTCGTGCTCCAGCCCAGCGGCTTCGCCGTCTCGTGCCCTGTACCCAGCACGTCGTACGGGGTGCGGTAGGGCTTCTCTGTCGCGACTGCCAGCAGCAACGGTGCGGCGAGCGCGGCCGGCCGGATCTTGCCGGAGTACTCCTTGCCGGCGGAGACGGCGCTCGGCACCCCGAGCAGCTGCCCGCGGGCGTTGATCGCCGCACCCCCGGAGTTGCCGCCCGCGATCGCCCCGGACGTCTCGATCTCCCAGCGCGGCTCCTTGGCACGCTTGTCCTGCAGGTCTGCATGGATGTTGCGCACCTCACCGCGAGTCACCGACAGGCTGACGCCCTGTCCGGACACGGCCGGGTAGCCCAGGATCGTCAGCGGATCTCCTGTCGAGAACGACGTCAACCCCGCCAACGGCAGGTACGGGAAGACGGTGCCGGCGGGCAGCGGGCTGCCGTCGGCCAGCGCCGTGATCTGCAGGACCGCCAGGTCGAGGTACCCGTCCGCCACCAGCGGCGACGCGCGATAGCGCTCCACGGCGGGCACGTCGCCGGGTGGGTTCACCGACACCGTGAGGTAGGTCGGGTCCGGCTCGGTCGGCCGTTCCTTGTACACGACCGCCAGGCCGGGAGCCTGCGGGACCGCGACGTGGGCGTTGGTCAGGATCAGCCCGCCCGCAGAGATGACCGTCCCGGAGCCACGGTAGGAGCCACCCTCCGGGGAGAGCCGGACGGTCGCGAGCTTCGCGCGGGCCAGGATCTCCGCTGCGGTCGGCGGCGCCGGGGGCCTCGCGGCCTTGGTCGCGGTCGACGTGGGGGTGGGGGTCACGATCGCCTTTGCCTGGGGCGGGTCGTTGCCTGCGAGTGCCTGACCGGCGAACCAACCGCCGCCCCCGGCCAACAAGGCCAGCACCGCCGACACCGCCGTGATCGCCCGCACGTCCGTCATGGCCGGAACTATGACATCGTTTCGGCCCATGCAGCCGGGAGACGTCTTCGCGGGGCGGTACCTCATCGAGGACACCCTCGGCCGCGGCGGGATGGGGGTCGTCTACCTCGTGCTCGACCAGCGACTGCACCGGCGGGCGGCGCTGAAGGTGATGGACGCCCGGCTCAGCCATGACCCGGTCTTCCGGACCCGCTTCGAGCGGGAGGCCAAGGCAGGCGCCCGGTTCGAGCACCCCAACGTCGTCCAGGTGCACCACTACGACGAGCACGAGGGCACCCTCTACCTCGTCATGCAGTACGTCGAGGGGCACGACCTCCGCGGGGAGCTCAACGACGCCGGCCGGTTGAGCACCGACCACACCCTCGACATCGTCCGCCAGGTCGCGGCCGGCCTCGACGCCGCGCACCGCCAGGGCCAGGTGCACCGGGACGTGAAGCCGGCGAACATCTTGCTCAGCCGTGCCGACGGCCGAGCTCTGCTCACCGACTTCGGACTGGCTCAGGCCCTCGACGGCGGGGAGCGGCTGACCTCCGCCGGGGTGTTGCTCGGCACCGTGACCTACGCGTCCCCGGAGCAGCTACGCGGCGAGCCGGCGAGTGTCCGGTCGGACCTGTACTCCCTCGCCTGCGTGACTTACGAGTGCCTCAGCGGCCGGCCACCGTTCTCCGGCGGGCCGGACGTGGAGATCGCCCAGAGCCACCTGCGCAACCTGCCACCGGAGCTTGCGACGCTCGTGCCTGGCTTGGCTTCGGCCGTCAGCGCCGTCGTGGCCCGCGGGTTGTCGAAGCACCCCGGCGACCGGCCGGAGTCGTGCGGCGCCTTCGCTGCCGAGCTCGGGCAGGCCGCGTCGCCGGCCACCGGTCGCACGCGCGTGCTCGGGTTGGCGGCTGACCCGCCGACCGTGGCCCCGGCCGCGCCGCCCCTCCTGACGCCAGCCGCAGAGGTCCCCCGCCCATCTCGCCCGACCAAAGCCTTCGCCCTGGCCGCCGGGGCGGTGCTGGCCGTGTTCGGGATCGGCCTGGCTCTCGGGCTCAACCAGGGCGGCAACGCGGCCGGCACCACACCGACCCCCACCCCGTCGGCGGCGGCCGACCCGCACGTCGCTCTCGCGCGGCGGCTGCCGGCCGGCTACTTCAGCGACTGCGTCGCCGCCCCGGATCGCGAGGGCAAGGGTCGCGTCACGTCGCTGACCTGCCACTCACCCGCATCGGGCGTCGACGAGGTTCTCGTCAGCCAGTGGAGCGACCCTGCCGCGATGGCAGCTGACTTCACCGCCGCCGTGGCGAAGCGTCCCGACGGCACCTGCGGGCAGTACACCGGCCTGCCGGCAACGGGCCTGCGCAGCACCTGGGGCACCGGCCGGCCGCTGGCCTGTTACGTCAACACCAATCAGGCGGCGATCGTGCTGTGGGAGCACCCCTCGCTGTCCCTGCAGGTGCTCGCGGTCCGCAAGGACGGTGACGCCCAGGCCGCGTTCGCCTGGTGGCGCAAGGCCTACAAGGCCCCCATCACCTGAGCTGCTCGCGCAGCACGTCCGGGTCCGTGGTCGGGAGCTCGCACACCATCCCCCGGCAGACGTACGCCGCGCCGCTCGGCCGGCCCTCCGCGAGCGGCCCGTTGACAGCGATAACGGCACCGGGCGAGGTGGCCCGTCGCGCGACCGCCAGCAGGTCCGGACGGTCGAGCACCACGACCTCGGCCGGGCCGGCGACGAGCGCCTCCCCCACCGCGCAGGCCCAGCCGGCGAAGCGGGCGTGCCGACCGAACAG
>JBKJLP010000064.1:0-3947 GCA_046596735.1 Mycobacteriales bacterium
TGGACATCGCGATGCCGATGCTGGGCATGTTCAAGCGCAAGGCCGAGAAGATGATCATGGACTCGGCGCTGAAGGAGCTCAAGAAGCGGGTCGAGGCGAGCTGACCCGCTAGCTCAGCTGCGTTCCACCCGAGGAGTCCACCGTGCGCGTTCTGCTGTTCACCGGTAAAGGCGGTGTGGGCAAGACGACGGCATCTGCGGCGACGGCGGCGCTGGCCGCTAGCCGGGGACGCAAGACGTTGGTGTTGTCGACCGACCCGGCCCATTCGCTCGCGGATGCCCTGGGCGTCGCGTTAGGCCCGGAGCCGACGGAGATCGATACCGGGCTCTACGGCATGCAGGTCGATGCGCAGCGCGCCTTCGAGCGCAGTTGGCGCGAGGTGCAGAGCTACCTGCTCGTCGTACTGGAGCGGGCCGGCGTCGATGCCCTGCAGGCCGAAGAGCTGACCGTCCTGCCGGGCGCGGAGGAGGTCCTGGCGCTGCTCGAGCTGCGCAATCAGGTCGCTTCGGGGCGCTGGGATCTCATCGTCGTCGACTGCGCGCCCACCGGCGAGACCTTGCGCCTGCTCGCCCTGCCTGAGGCCTTGAGTTGGTACGTCGAAAAGGTTTTCCCGGCCCAACGACGGGCGCTGCGGGCCATCCGTCCGCTGCTGTCACGGGTCGCCGGCCCGGCGGTTCCGGCGGAGCGGGTCTTTGACGCCGTCGAGCGGCTGCACCGCGAGTTGGGCGACGTCCGTGAGGTCCTCACCTCGCCGAGCACCTCTGTCCGCCTGGTGCTGACGCCCGAGGCAGTGGTGGTCGCCGAGGCTCGCCGCACCCTGACCTCCTTGGCGTTGTACGGCTACCGCGTTGATGGGCTGGTGGCCAACCGGGTGTTCCCCGCCGGCGACGCCTGGCGCGACGGCTGGGCCGCGGCGCAGGCCGAGCAGCTTGCCGGCATCCGCCGCGACGTCGCGCCGCTCGTGGTCCTCACCTCGCCGTATCAGCAGGCCGAGCCGGTGGGCCTTGCCGCGCTCACCGAGCTCGGTGAAGCGCTCTACGGGGACGACGACCCCGCGCGGGAGGTCGAGGCCCCGGCGGACCTGATCTCGCTGGAGCGCAGCGCCGACGCCTTCTTGCTGTCGCTCGCGTTGCCACTGGCACGTAAGGGCGAGGTTGACCTGGCCCGCTCCGGGGACGAGCTGGTGGTGACGGTGGCCGGGCACCGCCGCGTGCTCGCCCTACCGAGCGCGCTGAAGCGGTGCATCGTCGCCGGCGCCACCCTCGCGGAGGGCCGCTTGGTCATCCGCTTCGAACCCGACCCGGCGCTGTGGAGGCACCCGTGAGCGGCGCAGCAGGAGTGGGCAGCGCAGCGGAAGAGGCGGCAAAACTCTTTGCTGCCGTGGAGGACTGGACGCGCCGCAAGGCCGGCCACCTCCTCGATGAGGAGCACGTCGCGACGGGCACCCCGGAGTGTCAGTTCTGCCCGGTGTGCCAGGGGATCGGCGCGCTCCGCCACGTTCGCCCGGAGGCCATCGAGCACCTGCTCGACGCGACCGCGTCCTTCGTGGCGGCCCTGAAGTCAGCACTGGTTCCGCCGCCGTCCACTGATGAGCCCCCGGGACACCGCCCGTCCACGGTCCAGCACATCGACATCGGGGAGCTCTGAGCCGGACGTGGGTCTGACGATCGGCGTAGACGTCGGCGGAACGAAAGTCGCGGCTGGCGTGGTCGACGAGCAAGGTCAGATCCTCAACAGGGCTCGGCGGCCAACCCCGTCAACGTCGCCCAGCGACGTGGAGGACGCCATCGCCGGTCTCGTGGAGGAGTTGCGGCAGGACCACGACGTGGAGGCGGTCGGCATCGGCGCAGCCGGCTTCATCGACGCCGACCGCGCAAGGGTGCTCTTCGCGCCCAACCTGGCCTGGCGCGACGAGCCGCTGCGAGACGAGGTGGCCAAGCGCGTCGGCTTGCCCGTCGTCGTCGAGAACGATGCCAACGCGGCCGCCTGGGCCGAGCACCGCTTCGGGGCGGGCCGCGGGGAGGACGACCTCGTCTGCGTCACCGTCGGGACCGGGATTGGTGGCGGGATCATCCTGGGTGGCGCGCTCTACCGAGGCCGCTTCGGGATCGGCGCCGAGTTTGGGCACCTGCAAGTCGTCCCGCAGGGGCGGCGCTGCGGCTGCGGTCAGCATGGCTGCTGGGAGCAGTACTGCTCTGGGCGGGCGTTGCTGCACGAGGCTCGGGAGATCGCTGACGTGCAGCCCGGCTACGGCAAGCGGTTGCTCGAGCTCGGTCAGGGACGACCCGAGGGCATCGAGGCGCGCGAGGTCACCAAGGCCGCCCAGGAGGGCGACCCGGCCGCGCTGGATTGCTTCGCCGAGATCGGCGGCTGGTTGGGCCAGGGCCTGGCCGACCTTGCTGCCGTGCTCGACCCCGGGGTGTTTGTCATCGGTGGCGGCGTCGCCGACGCAGGTGACCTGCTGGTCGACCCGGCCCGCGAGGCCTTCGCGCAGCGCTTGACCGGGACCCGCCACCGGCCAGCCGCTGACATCCGACTGGCCGATCTGGGCAACGACGCCGGGCTCGTGGGGGCCGCTGACCTGGCGCGGCAGCGCTGAGCGAGGCCACCACGGTCCGGGTCGTGACCTGGAACGTCCGCTCCCTGCGCGACGACGCTCGCGGGGTGGCCCGCGTCCTGCGGGAGCAGGACGCCGACCTCGTGCTCGTGCAGGAGGCGCCTCGGCTCTGGCGCTGGCGGTCCGCCTGCGCGCGGCTGGCCCGCGAGGCCGGGCTGGTCGTCGTCACCGGGGGGCGACCGGCAGCCGGCAATCTGCTGCTGTGCTCGATGCGGGTCGAGGTGATCTCGGCCGAGCAGGTACGGCTCCCCAAGCGCCCAGGTCTGCACCGCCGCGGCGCGGTGCGGGCTGTCGTCGAGGTCGGCGGCCACCGGCTGTCGTTGCTCGGCACCCACCTCGACCTCGACCCCGAGGCGCGGCTGGGCACGGTGCGCCGCTTACGGACCCAGGCCTACGACGTGATCGGCGCGGACGTCAACGCCGAGCCTGGCGAGCCTGCGTGGGTGGCGCTGGGCGACGGCATGGTCGATGTCGCCGAGGGGTTGGGACCGACCTTCAGCGTCGCTTCGCCCCGCCGCCGCCTTGACGCGTTGTTCGTACGACCAGGCTTGGCGGTCGAGCGCGTCGAGGTCATCGACCCGGGGCCGGTCACGGACCACCGGCTCGTGGTCGCCGATCTGCTGCTCGGTCAGGCGCCGCGGTAGGTGGGTACGAGGTCGCGCGCGAGTTGCTCGAGGAAGAGCCCGATGTCGGTCACGATGCCGACCGCTTGCGAGGAACCGCGGTCGGCGAGCTTGGTGACGGTGGCTGGGTTGATGTCGACGCAGACCAGCGGCACGGAGGCCGGCAGGATGTTGCCGGTCGCAATCGAGTGCAGCATCGTCGCCACCATGATGGCGAAACCGACGCCCGGCAGTTCGGCGCGCATCGCGCGTTGCCCCTCGATCACATCGGTGTAGACGTCGGGCAGCGGGCCGTCGTCGCGGACTGACCCGACCAGGACGAACTTCTTGTTCGCCTTGACCATGGCGTGCATGACGCCGCCGGTCAGGGTGCCGTCTGCGACGGCCTGCGCGATGGAGCCGCAGCGACGCACCGTGTTGATCGCCCGGATGTGGTGCTCGTGCCCGTGCTCGACGCCCTTGCCGTGAGCGAGGTCCACGCCGAGCGAGGTGCCGTAGAGCGCTGACTCGATGTCATGCGTGGCCAGCGCGTTGCCCGCGAACAGCACATCGACATAGCCGGCTTCGACGAGCGCGACCATCGCCGGCGCCGCTCCGGTATGCACCACAGCGGGACCGCCTACCCACAGGATGCGACCGCCTTCGGCCTTAATCTCGCGCATGCGGGTGGCGATCTGGCGGACCAGTAAGGCTTGGGGCTTCTCGCT
>JBKJLP010000201.1:0-3205 GCA_046596735.1 Mycobacteriales bacterium
CCGGCGCCAGGCGCTCGAACAGACCACTCAGAACCTCAGGCACCGTTCGCACGAACGACGTCATCAGGATTCGTTGGTCATCGGCGAGTTCGCGTGCGACAACCACAGCCCGATGAAGGCCCACGACAGACTTTCCGGTCCCTGGTCCGCCCGTCACGCGTGCCGGCCCGCCGACGGCGCGATCCACCGCTCGGCGCTGAACGGGTGACAGGAAGACCATCCAGTCTTCGATCGTCCCGTTGCGCCAACCCTCTAGGACGCCGTCAACGCAGTCGGTGAGCAGATCGGACATCTGATCAGACGCGATGAACTCCGCGAGGCTCGTCGCCGTCTCGAGGAGCGCGTCCATCCCATTGGCATCTCCGCGCTTCCGCCTCTCGAGGACGGCGGGGTCCAGCTCCCGTCGCTCCTCGAACTCGCGGAGCGTCGCCCGCTCCCCCCAACGCTCCGTCTCGTCGTGCTTGCCGACCTTCATCAGGACGACAAGGCGGCCCTCCACTGCAGCCACGATTCGGCACCCATCATCGACGTTCATGAACCGGAAACGCTGGTCGGGATGCCGCTGGATGGGTCGCGTCTTGAGGCTGGGGTAGTTCACGCCCTCGCGACGAAGGAGGTTCAGCGTCGCATCGAGCTTGCGCGCGTCAAGGGCCGCCAACCGCCGGGCATCGTGGAGAAAGCGCTGCGTCGCTTTCAGCTCGATGGACCCGAACACGTCAGGCCTGCCGTCTAAGGCTTAGCGCACCGTTATCAGTGTTCAGGTATCTCCCCTCAATCCGGGCCAATCGGACCAGACGTGCTTCGATCGACATACCTCAGACCAATTGGCCCCAGCGCTTGCTGCTTCTTCGGGTCTGGTTGACACAGAGGCCGAGGAGGCTTCGATATCGTGTGGGGTCCGCAAACTGCTGCACGATCTCGAAGTCAAACTCACCCGCTCGGATCATGCGAAAAGTCATCACGCATGGCCTGTCTCGAGGATCGAGTTCGCGAACCGTCAGGCGAACAGTCACGTTAGAGAAGCGGGTCATCGTCAGCCGTCGCGCCTGTCCTGTCGAGATGTTGTTCAGGTCAACCGTCGCCCCGGCCCCTGTGCCCGCTCCCAGTCCGAAGAACGCTGCGGCCGGACTTGGAATCTGTACCTGCTTGCCATCGGCTCCCGTCTCCCGCGGTGTGATCTCAATCACCAGATCGCCTGCTATGGGCGGGGCCAGGGTCGGCAGATCGCTTGTTCCCGGAGGCGTTGCGGTTCCACTCGACCGCTCGCGCCATGTAAAGGTCGGCAGACCCGCCTTCAAGCGTTTCCGCTCGAATCGCTCTCGCTCAGTCCGATACGAGTTCAGCAAGGCAGGTGTAACCCGGTCGCTGGCTCGTTCGATCTCGTCGTGCCAGCTTTCAAGGTCAGCATCAGGCGCACCAAATGCGGTCAGCGTGGCGAATTCCACGTTTCGCTTCAGGCCATCGAGAGTCAGGTTGTTGCTGCCAGCCAAGAGGCGTCCGCCGACATTGCCTACGAGCCAAAAGACCTTCGGGTGGTATATGCCTCGGTACCGCCGCATCACACGAACGTCGACGCCAGACGCGGTCATTGCCTCAAGCGCGTCTGGGTCTGTCAACGCATGGTCGGTACCAACATAGGCAACGAAGGGGCGGCCACCAGCTTGCATCCACCGATGCGCCGCCGTCTCAATCTGAAGCCAGCCTGACGATGTCACAGCATAGAAGTAGGCGCGCAATTCCTCGGCAACAGTGTCGGTGTTGAGTAGATCGACCGCCGCGTCGTAGAAGCCAGTCAGGCGCCAGGTTGTTGTTTGGATCGTTGGGCGTGCGTCAGACATGAGTCTCGTCCAGATGCTTGGCGACTAATGGGCTAACGACTTGGAGCCGCGCTTTCAACCGAGCATGGAAGTCGGTCATCCCTGTCGAGTAGTCGGGGGCCCTCGCCTCGAGGTCGCGTCCTTGTTGATCAGCGAAAGAATCGCTCAGGAATGGCATTGGGATTTCCTCAAGGTGAGTGATCTTCAGCTCCGCAAAGAGCTTTCCCTTGCGCGGTTGGATCAACCGGAAATATGCCGTCGCGAAAGAAGAGTTCAACAGAGCGGCCGCATACAGCAGCAGATGGCGCCGCATATTGGCCTTGGGCACCAGAATGAAGAAGTTGTTGGAACAAATGAAGCGGCTGAAGTCGGGGGCGGCCAGGAGGAAGTCCCCGGTGCGACGGACGAGGATCTTGTCGGCGGCGTAGAGGGCAGGATCTCCAAGGTTGTAGTAGTCGCCCTCGGCTCGGTCAAAGCGCCGGCTGTCTAGTTGGATGTACTTGCCGCCCCAGTCCAACTCCATGGGACGAATCTCGCCGCGACCGAAGATGAGAGGCTGGCACATGTCGCCGTCCGGATGATCGATGAACAATCGATCCCGTACGTTTCCAGAGTGGACGCCCTCCCGAATCGTGAATGCGTCGCCAACTCGAGGACCGAGCCCTCGCATGATAGCCAGCAATTGGACGTTCTCGGACGTTAGCGCGAGATTGAGCCTGACCTCCTTGTTTGATAGGAATGCTGCCTGGGTGATCAAGTGATGAGCCTGGAGGTCAGCCCCATCTGAGGCGGTGTCGACAAGGTGGTCCGAGGTCGCGGTACCGACGCGGACGGCGACTGTGCAAACATCGATGTTCGCGTCCTGAAACACTTGGCCCCAGTGAACAATTCGCTGGATCGCCGTCTTCGTGAGGAAGTAGTAGCGGATATCGGGGTAGTTCTTGAGAAGGACGATGTCGGGGAGGACCAAGCCTACTGCTCCACCGGTGCGGGCAATCTCGCAGCTCTGCTGCGAGAAGGCAGCGAAGGTGTCGAGGACGCCCCGCCGGACCGTATCAAGGCGTGCCTTGACTAAGGCCTTCGCCCGACTGGCCAACAGCGCTCCCCAAGGGGGATTCCCGACGACCACATCAAACCCGCCTGAAGCAAGGACGTCCGGAAACTCGATTGGCCAATGGAAGAAGCCGTGCTGATCACCTAGATCCGTGATGAGACTCTCAAAATCGGGCCGAAGTCGCGCACCGCTCGCCAGATGGCGAATCGACGACGTTGTAATTCCCCGATCGTACTCGAGCTTTGTCGATGCAAAGGCCGCGCACCACGCGTCATGAGTCATTCGCGCGCGTTGGTATTCGTCAGCAGCCGTGACAGATGCGTACGCGACCGAC
>JBKJLP010000221.1:0-7412 GCA_046596735.1 Mycobacteriales bacterium
CCGCGCTCGTGTTCGTCCGCCGCTGGATGCAGTCCTACGCCGCGCTGGGCATAGAGACGGCCTTGCGCGGCGTCGTTTACACGCACCTGCAGCGGCTCCCGATGGCCTTCCACGACCAGTGGCAGACCGGCCAGTTGCTGTCCCGCGCGACGAGCGACCTCTCGCAGATTCGCCGCTTCCTGTCGTTCGGGCTGGTCTTCCTGTTGGTCAACATCGCGACCTTCATCACCGTGATCCTGCTGCTGCTGCAAATCAATCCGGCGCTGGCCGGACTGGTCGCGGCTTCCGCCGTACCGCTGTTCATCGTGTCGCGGCGACTCTCGCGGACCTACCTCAAGGTCAGCCGACGCGTGCAGGACGAGCAGGGCGACCTGGCGACCTTCATCGAGGAATCAGCCGTCGGCGTACGCACGATCCGGTCCTTCGGTCGCGCCGACTTCGTCGGGCAGCGCTTCCTCGGCAGCGCTCAGACGCTGCACGACTCGACGCTGGAGAAAGTTCACGTCGTCTCGCGTTCGTGGTCGGCGTACGACTTGATCCCCAACGTCACGCTGGCACTGGTGCTGCTGCTGGGTGCCCGCTCGGTCGCCACCGGTGGGATGACCCTCGGTGGGCTCGTCGCCTTCGTCAGCCTGACGCTGACGCTGTCCTGGCCGATCCAGGCGCTGGGGCAGATCCTGTCTAACGCGCAAGAGGCGATGACCGCTGCAGACCGGGTCTACGAGGTGCTCGACACCGAGCCGACGATTCTCGATCTGCCAGGGGCGTCGGCGGGTCGGCGGGGCGCCGGTGAGCTGCGTTTCGAAGGTGTGGGCTTCACCTTTCCCGGGTCGGATACCCCGGTCCTGCACGACATCAACCTGGTGATTGCTCCGGGCGAGACGGTGGCCCTCGTGGGGATCACCGGCAGTGGCAAGACCGCGCTGACCGCGCTGGTGCCGCGGCTCTACGACGTGACTGCCGGTCGGGTGCTGCTCGACGGCAAGGACGTGCGTGACTTCACCCTGCAGTCTCTGCGGACGCTGGTGAGCACGGCCTTCGAGGAGGCCACGCTGTTCTCCGCTTCCGTGCGCGAGAACCTCACGTTCGGACGTCCTGACGCGACCGACGACGAAGTGACTGAAGCGCTGTCGATTGCGCAGGCTGAGTTTGTGCATGACCTGCCGTGGGGCATGGACACCCGCATCGGTGAGCAAGGCCTGTCGCTGTCCGGCGGTCAGCGTCAGCGGCTCGCCCTCGCCCGCGCCGTTCTCGGCCGGCCGTCGGTGTTGGTGCTGGACGACCCCCTTTCGGCGCTGGACGTCCACACCGAGGCACTGGTCGAAGAGGCGCTGCGGCGCGTCCTCGTAGGGACGACCGCGCTCCTCGCGGTGCACCGACCTTCCACGGTGGCGTTGGCGGACCGAGTGGCGCTCCTGCAGGACGGCACGATCGTCGCGACGGGCACCCACCACGACCTGATGGAGACGGTCCCGGCCTACCGGGCTGTGCTGTCGCAGGATGTCGACCACCCAGATCTGCAGACCTCGATATGAGTGCCGACCTGCAGGCCTGGCGCGGTGTCGCCGCCGAAGGCACCGAGGATCTCACCCACGTCACGGCTTTGCGGCTGAAATCGCGCAGTCGACGGCTCCTCGGGAGCCTGTTGCGCCCGCATCGGCGAGCGATGATCGTGATCGGTCTGTTGCTCTTCGTACAAAATGCGGCGGCGATGGCCGGGCCCTACCTCGTCAAGGTCGGCATCGACCGAGGCATCCCGCCGCTGCAGGACGGCCGCGGCGGTCGGTTGCTGACTGAAGTCACCATCGCGCTGCTCCTGGCCGCGCTCTTGGAGTACTCCACCAAGCGCATCTTCCTGGTCATGTCGGGCCGGGTCGGCCAGGCCGTGTTGCTCGACCTGCGTACGCGGGTCTACGCGCACTTCCAGAAGCTGTCGATCTCCTTCCATGAGACCTACACCTCGGGCCGGGTGATCTCGCGGATGACGAGCGACGTCGACGCCATCGGCGAACTGCTCAACGGTGGCATCAACGAGCTCGTCATCGCGCTTCTGTCCGTCGTGACCGTCGCCGTGATCCTGCTGACGATGGACCTGCCGATGGGTCTGCTGACGCTGCTGTCCTTCCCCTTCCTGCTGTGGATCTCGGCCTGGTTCCGGCGCAATTCGGCGTTGGCCTACCGACGCACCCGCGAGGCGGTCGCCCTGGTCATCGTGCACTTCGTCGAGTCCCTCGGCGGCATCCGCGCGGTGCAGGCCTTCCGCCGCGAACCCCGCAACGACGAGATCTTCGACGCGCTCAATACCGATTACCGCCACGCCAACGAACGGGCCTTCAAGCTCGTTGCGCTATTCGCCCCCGGCATCAAGCTCATCGGGAACGCGACCATCGCGGTGGTGATGGTCTACGGAGCGAGCCGGGTCATCGGCGGCGACGTGGAGGTCGGCGTCCTGGCGGCCTTCCTGCTCTACCTGCGCCGATTTTTTGAGCCGATGCAGGAACTCTCGATGTTTTACAACTCGCTGCAGTCGGCGACCGCCGCCCTGGAGAAGTTGTCCGGCGTCCTCGAGGAGGAGCCGTCGGTGCCGCCCGCGGCGCAGCCCGTGCCACTGCCAGAGGCGCACGGTCGGCTGGACCTCGATGGGGTGCGCTTCGGCTATCGCGAGGCCGTCGTGCTGCCCGGGCTCGATCTGCACCTGCCGGCCGGACAGACGGTCGCCCTGGTGGGGGCGACCGGCGCCGGCAAGACCACGATCGCTCGGCTGCTGTGCCGCTTCTACGACCCGCAGCAAGGGGCTGTCCGCCTCGACGGCGTTGACCTGCGCGAGTTGTCGGAGACCGACCTGCGGCGCGCGATTGTCATGGTCACTCAGGAGAATTTTCTGTTCGCGGGGAGCGTCGCTGACAACATCCGGTTTGGCCGCCCGGATGCGACCGACGCGCAGGTGCAGGCTGCCGCCCAGGCGATCGGCGCGCATGAGGCGCTCGCCGCACTCCCCCAGGGTTACGACACCGACGTGCGCAAGCGAGGTAGTCGGCTGTCCGCCGGTCAGCGGCAGTTGGTTGCTTTCGCGCGGGCGTTCCTTGCTGACCCGGCGGTGCTGATCCTGGACGAGGCGACCTCGTCGCTGGACATCCCCAGTGAGCGGCTGGTGCAGCGCGCACTGCAGACCGTCTTGGCCGACCGGACTGCGGTGATCATCGCCCACCGACTGTCGACGGTGGAGATCGCCGATCGGGTGCTGGTGCTGGACCAAGGCCGGGTCATCGAGGACGGCACGCCGGAGGATCTCCGCGGCCGGACCGGCTCCTACGCCGCCTTGCAGAGCGCTTGGGACGAGTCACTCAGCTAAGGGCGCGGTACCACCGCGGTGAGGTGTTGGGCGGCGGCGTAAAGGCCGCCTTCACGACCAGCAGGTTGGGCTCGCCGCTATCGATCCCGGCGGCCACGGCTGCTCCGAGCTCGTCGACGGTCACCTCGCGGGCGTCGACCCGGAACGCCTTTGCCAGCGCGACAAAGTCGGGTGGATCGAGATCGCAGCCGAGGGGCGTGTCGCCGTCCTTGGTGAAGTCGTAGGCCAGCATTCCGTAGCCCCCGTCATCGACCAAGACGATGGTCACCGGTAGGTGCTCTTGCGCGGCCGTGGCGAGGTCACCGCAGGCAAACAGGAAGCCTCCATCGCCGACCAGCGCCACGGTAGGGCGCCCGGACAGGGAGGTGCCGAGTGCGGCCGGGAAGCCGAACCCGAGCGTGCCCCAGCCGACCGGGTAGGCCAGGCCGCGCGGCGTTCCCACGCGGCCGAAACCGCCGTACCAGTAGCCGGGGATGCACATGTCAGCCACGACGACCGCGCCGTCGGGCAGTCCCGATTCGAGGGCGTCGAGGAAGGCGGTCTCAGGTCCGGCGTACAGCTCGCGGCCGGCCGGCAGGGTGAACCACGGCTCACGATCGTGGGGCTCAACCTGATTGATCAGGTCCAGGGCTTGTTCAAGCGCGAACGCGACATCTGACTTCCACCACAGGTCGGGCTCGTAGTTGACTGGCTCGATCAGGTCGATGACGTGCAGTTGCGCAGGTCGTGGTTGACGAAAGCCTTGGGTGTTCATGAAATCCAGGTCGCTCCCCAGCACCAGCACGCAGTCGGCCTTGTCCCACAGCGCGCCACCTTCGGGCACGTGCGGCGGCAACGGCACCAGGTGCGGGTGGTCAGGGGGCAGCAGCCCGCGACCGCCGTACGACGTGAGGACCGGGGCGCCCAGCGCTCGGGCCAGCCCATCGACCAGCGAGCCGGCACCACTCGCGGTCGCTCCGCCGCCGACCCAGATCAGCGGGCGGGTGGCCTCGAGTAGCGCGAGGGGCAGCTTCAGCGCCGGGCTATCCACGTGGCTCACGGAGAATGTCACGCGGTCCGGCTCGGGAGTGTGCGCGCCGAGCTCTGTGCGCAGCAGATCAGTAGGAATTTCCAGGTAGACCGGACGGCGCGGATGCTGCATGGCCAGCTGGCCCGCGCGGAAGGCGTCGTCGTACAGCGTCTCCGCGGACGTGACGATGACCTGGGCCTTGGTGACCGGTCGGAAGAACCCAGCCTGGTCGATGGTCTCGTGCAACACGCCGCGGTAGACGCCGTCGCGGCGCAGCGTGGTGGGGATGTCGGTGGCGACGACGAGCAGCGGCGTGTGACTAGCCCAGGCCTCGCCGACCGCGGTGACCACGTTGGCCGCACCGGGACCGGTGGTGGTGACAGCGACCCCGAGTCGACCCGTTGCCCTGGCATAACCGTCTGCGGCATAGCCGGCGGTCTGCTCGTGGCGTACGCCAACGAGGCGGATTCCGCTGCGGTCAAAGGACTTCCAGGCCGCAAGGTTGTGGACGCCGGGTAGCCCGAAGGCAACCTCGACATCAAGCGCGGACAGCGCCGCGACCAGAGCGTCGCCACCGGTGGTCATCGGAACTCCTCGATCTGGGCGTCCGACAGGCCGAGCGCTGCGAGCACGTCGGCGGTGTGCTGGCCGAGCGTCGGTGGCGCGCTGCGCACCCGAGGTCGCTCTCCGTCGAGGCGCAATGGCGAGCCGACGACGGTGACGTCACCAGCAGGATGCGAAAGCTGCTGCAGCAGTCCAACGGCGGCAATCTGCGGGTCGGAGGCGAGCTGTCCCACGTCCTGCACGGGGGCACTAGGCACTCCGGCCGTGCGCAACAGGGTGGCCCACTCGCGCGCGGTGCGGCTGGACATGACCTCGGTGAGGGCGCCGGCGAGGGCCGTTCGGTCGGCGACGCGGGCGGCGTTGGTGGCCCAGCCCGCTTGTGGCAGTAGCCCGATCGCCTGGCAGAGCGCGGCAAACTGCGCATCGTTTCCGGCCCCCAGCACGAGTGGCTGGTCGGCGCACATGACCGGCCCGTAGGGCGCGATGTTGGGGTGGTCGTTGCCGGCGTAGCTGGGGACCACTCCCCCGACCAGGGCATTGCTCGCCTGGTTTACCAGCATGCTCACGGCCGCCTCGAGCAGCCCGACCTCCACGCGCATGGGCTTGCGGCTCAGGAGACCTGCCAGCGCTCCGACGGCAGCGTAGAGGCCGGTGACCACATCGGCCACGGCGACACCGACCTTGGTTGGTTCCGTCGTGCCGGTCACCGACATGAGGCCGCTACGGGCCTGGGCCATCACGTCGTAGCCGGGCTGGTCGCCGTCGGGGCCATCCCCGCCAGCACCGCGTACGGACACCCAGACCGCATCGGCGTTCTCGCGTAACGCTGCCAGGCCCAAGGTCTCCAGGTGTCTCGGGAGAAAGTTCTCCACGACGACGTCCGCGGCACCGATCAGCCGGGCGACGACGACGCGACCCGGCTCCGTCGTCAGGTCGAGCGCCACCGACCGCCGATCGCGGTTGACCGAGAAGAAGTAGGCCGCGTCGTCGCCATGGAACGGCGGCCCCCAGTGCCGGGTGTCGTCCCCGCGACCAGGGCGTTCGATTTTGACGACGTCGGCGCCGAGGTCGGCGAGCACCATGGCGCAGTACGGTCCTGCGAGCACCCGCGACAGGTCGAGCACCCGCACGCCACCGAGCGGGCCGGGCGCCGCGTCGACGACGGGCCAGCCGGGACCGGCGGCGAGCGCAGCAGCGAGATCCTCAAGCACCTCCCGACGCTTTCACACTGTTGCGAGTGACCTCACCGGACACGCCCCGCTAGTCCATGCCCGGCCCGCGGTCGCGTCCTTCCCAGGGGGTGCTCAGGACGACCGTGGTTCGGGTGCGTACGGAGGCGAGCGAGCGGATCTCCTGCAGGAGCGTCTCGAGTTCATTCGGATCGGCGACGCGGACCTTGAGGATGTAGCTCTCCTCGCCGGCGACGCTGTGGCAAGCCTCGATCGCGGTGAGGTGTACGAGCTTCTCCGGCGGCTCGTCCACGGCGGCCGGGTCAATCGGCGTGATGGACACGAACGCGGTGAGCGGCAAGCCGAGCAGTTGCGGATCGATGGACGCGGCGTAGCCGGTGATGGCGCCGCGCTGTTCGAGACGACGCACGCGTTGGTGCACGGCGCTGGTCGACAATCCGGTCTGGCGGGCCAGATCGGTAAAGCTGCACCGACCATCTGCAGCCAGCAGGGAGACCAACTGCAGGTCGACGCTGTCGAAGTCGCTCATGTCGTCAGCGATCGGCCGATGACGATGCGCTGCACCTGGTTGGTCCCTTCGACGATCTGCAGGATCTTGGCTTCGCGCAGGTAGCGCTCCGCCGGGAAATCCTCGACATAGCCGTAACCGCCAAGGACCTGCACGGCATCGGTGGCGACCCGCATCGCCGTGTCGGTGCAAAACAGTTTGCTCATGGCCGCCTTCGCCCCGAAGGGCTTGCCGGCATCGCGTAGACGAGCCGTCGACAGGTAGAGCGACCGAGCCGCCTCGACCTGCGTCGCCATGTCGGCCAGCAGGAAGGACAGCCCCTGGAAGTCAGCGATCCGCTTGCCGAACTGCTGGCGCTCGGTCGCGTAGGCCACCGCCGTGTCCAACGCAGCCTGGGCGAGGCCGACCGCGCACGCGCTGATGCCCAGGCGCCCGCCTTCGAGCGCCGACATCGCGATCCGAAAGCCCTGTCCCTCGTCAGCGAGCAGCCGGTCGGCCGGGACGCGGGCCCTGTCGAGCCGGATCGTTGCCGTGTGCGAGGAACGCATGCCCATCTTGCGCTCGGGTGGTTGCGGTTCCAAGCCAGGGGTCGCGCTGTCGGCCAGCAGGCAGGAGATGCCCTTGGCGCCCTCAGCGCCGGTACGGACCATGAGATTGTAAAAGTCAGCATGCCCGCCGTGGGTGACCCACGCCTTGGCGCCGTCGACCACGTACTCGTCGCCGTCACGGACCGCGCGCGCCTTGAGCGCAGCCGCGTCAGAGCCGCTGTCGGCCTCGGACAGGCAGTAG
>JBKJLP010000398.1:0-6930 GCA_046596735.1 Mycobacteriales bacterium
ATCAACATCTTGAAGTACAAGAACAAGACCGGCTACAAGCGCCGTCAGGGTCACCGTCAGTTCCTGACCCAGCTGCGCGTCACCGCGATCGAGAAGGGCTGACGAGATGGCTCACAAAAAGGGTGCTAGTTCGTCGCGTAACGGTCGCGACTCGAACGCTCAGTACCTCGGTGTCAAGCGCTTCGGCGGGCAGGTCGTCAAGGCCGGCGAGATCATCGTCCGCCAGCGCGGCACCCACTTCCACCCGGGCGACAACGTCGGCCGCGGTGGCGACGACACGCTCTTCGCGCTCGCCCCGGGTGCGGTCAAGTTTGGTCGCAAGCGGGACCGCAAGACCGTCAACATCGTGCCGGTCGGCTAGACCGGAGCTTTACCGACAGGGCGGGTCCGGCGTGCCGGGCCCGTCCTTCGTGCTTTCTGGAGAGGAAACACTGTGACCACGTTCGTCGACCGCGTCGTGCTGCACGTCGCTGCCGGCAACGGCGGACACGGCTGCAGCAGCGTCAGGCGCGAGAAGTTCAAGCCGTTGGCTGGCCCCGATGGGGCGGACGGCGGTCACGGCGGCGACGTCGTTCTCGTGGTGCAGCACAACACGACCACCCTCCTCGATTTCCACTACCACCCGCACCAGAAGGCCGGCAGCGGCAAGCCCGGCCAGGGCGATCTGCGTAACGGTGCCAACGGGGCCACCGTCGAGTTGCCGGTCCCCAATGGCACAGTCGTCTACGACGCCGACGGCAATCAGCTGGCCGACCTCGTCGGAGAGGGCACCCGGTTCGTCATCGCCCACGGCGGTCGTGGTGGCCTCGGCAACGCAAGCCTGGCCAACGTTAAGCGCAAGGCGCCCGGCTTCGCCCTGCTCGGCGAGCCCGGCGAGGCCGCCGACGTCGTCCTCGAGCTCAAGAGTGTCGCCGACGCAGCGCTGGTCGGCTTTCCTAGCGCCGGCAAGTCCTCGCTGATCGCCGCGCTGTCCGCAGCCCGGCCCAAGATCGCCGACTACCCCTTCACGACCCTGGTGCCCAACCTTGGCGTCGTCGAGGCCGGCGGGACGATCTACACCGTCGCCGATGTTCCTGGTCTCATCCCGGGTGCCTCGCAAGGCAAGGGCCTGGGCCTGGAGTTCTTGCGCCACGTCGAGCGCTGCGCGGTCCTCGTGCACGTCATCGACTGCGCGACCCAGGAGCCTGGCCGCGATCCGCTGACCGATCTCGACCTGATCGAAACCGAGCTGACGGCGTACAAGGACGACTTGGCCCGGCTGACCGAGCGGCCGCGTATCGCGGTGCTCAACAAGGTCGACGTCCCCGAAGGTCGCGAGCTCGCTGACCTCGTACGCCCCGATCTTGAGGCGCGCGGGATGGAGGTCTTCGAGATTTCCGCAGCGACCCACGAGGGCCTTCGCGAGCTGTCCTTCGCCCTGGCCAAGGCTGTCCTCGCCGACCGCGCCGCCCGCCCGGTCGAGGTGGCGACCCGGATCGTCCTGCGACCGACCGCGGTCGATGACAAGGGGTTCACGGTGACCCGCGAGGGCGGCGGCTACCTGGTCCGCGGGCACAAGCCTGAGCGCTGGATCGTGCAGACCGACTTCAGTAACGACGAGGCCGTTGGCTACCTCGCCGACCGGCTTAACCGGCTCGGCGTCGAGCGGGCCTTGGCAGAGGCTGGCGCCGTCGCCGGCGACGAGGTCACCATCGGTGACGTGTCGTTCGACTTCCAGCCCAGCGAGATGGAGGAGTACGCCACCAGCACCCGCGGTGCCGACGTACGCCTCGAAGACCACAGCCGGCCCGGTGCGGATGAGCGACGGCTGCAGAAGGACCTGCGGCGCGCGGAGCGGCTGGGTCTGGACATCCGGATCGACGAGTGAGCCGCGAGGCGGTCGCGCAGGCCAAGCGGCTGGTCGTCAAGGTCGGCTCGTCCTCGCTCACCACCGCCGCTGGCGGGCTCGATGGCACCAGACTCGATGCCCTCGTCGATGCGCTCGCCGCGCGTGGCGGGCAGGTCGTTCTCGTGTCTTCGGGTGCTATCGCCGCCGGGCTTGCGCCGCTCGGCCTCAACCGGCGGCCGAAGGATCTTGCCACGCTGCAGGCTGCCGCATCGGTGGGGCAGTCGCTGTTGGTGCAGCGCTACGCCACCGCCTTCGCGCGGCACGACCGGACCGTCGGCCAGGTCCTGCTGACCGCCGACGACGTCGTACGCCGGTCGCACTATCGCAACGCCCAGACCACGTTGGAGCGACTGCTCGCCCTCGGCGTCGTGCCGGTCGTCAACGAAAACGATGCCGTGGCCACCGACGAGATCCGCTTCGGCGACAACGACCGGTTGGCTGCACTGGTTGCTCACCTTGTGCGTGCCGATGCGCTGGTGCTGCTCTCCGATGTCGACGGCTTGTACGACGGCGACCCCCGCAAGTCGGGAGCCCGATTGGTCGACACCGTGACGGGTGCCGATGACCTCGCCGACTTGGACGTGAGCTCGACCGGGTCGAGCCTGGGCAGCGGCGGGATGGCGTCCAAGATCGATGCCGCCGCGGTCGCCACCTCGGCCGGCGTCCCCGTGCTGCTCGCCGCTACGACCTCCGTTGAGCAGGCACTGCAGGGTGAGTCCGGAACGGTCTTCCTGCCGACCGGCACCCGCAGCAGCGGTCGGCTGCTCTGGCTCGCGCACGCCTCCACCCCTCGCGGCCGACTGATCCTCGACGCGGGCGCGGTCGCTGCAGTGTGTGAGCGCCGCCTGTCGCTCCTCCCCGCCGGAATCACCGCCGTTGAAGGCGATTTCGCCGCTGGGGACCCGGTGGAGCTGATCGGTCCCGATGGGCAGCCGGTGGCCCGCGGCCTGGTGGCTTACGGCGCCGCCGAGCTCCCTGCTTTGCTCGGCCGGTCGACGCGCGAGCTCGGGCTCCGCGAAGCCGTCCACCGCGACGACCTCATGGTGCTCTGACCCGCCGTACGCTGGCTGCATGAGTGAGGTTCTGGCTGTTGCCCGTCGCGCCAAGGCCGCTGCCGCCCTGCTGGCCCCGGTCGCCCGCAGGACGAAGGACGCCGCGCTGTTGGCCATGGCAGATGCGCTCGAGGCCCACACCGACGTGATCCTCGAGGCCAACGCGCTTGACGTGGCTGCAGGCCGTGCGGCGGGGACGAGCGAGTCGCTGCTCGACCGACTCAGCCTGGACGCGGGCCGGGTTGGTGCCATGGCCGAGGGCCTGCGGCACGTCGCCACCCTGCCCGACCCCGTCGGTGAGGTCCTGCGCGGAAGCAACCTCCCCAACGGCCTCGAGCTCCGCCAGGTCCGCGTTCCGCTCGGCGTTGTCGGCATCGTCTACGAGGCGCGGCCCAACGTCACCGCCGATGCTGCGGGGCTGTGCGTCAAGAGCGGAAATGCCGTCCTGCTGCGTGGATCGGGCAGCGCCTACAACAGCAACCGCGCGCTGGTCGACGTGCTCGCCGAGGCCGCGACCCAAGCCGGCCTCCCCGCCGATGCGATCCAGCTCGTCCCCGGTGTTGACCGCGACAGCGTCACCGAGCTGATGCAGGCCCGCGGTCTCGTGGACGTGCTGATCCCGCGCGGCGGAGCCGGGCTGATCGAGGCCGTGGTGTCCGGCAGTTCGGTTCCGGTCATCGAGACCGGCGTGGGCAACTGCACCGTTTACGTCGACCAGTACGCCGACCTCGACAAGGCAGTCGCGATCATCGTCGACGCCAAGACCAGTCGCCCGTCGGTCTGCAACGCCGCCGAGACCCTGCTCGTCCATGAGGCGGTAGCCGACGACTTCCTCCCGATGGCCGTGAAAGCCTTGCAGGACAAGGGAGTTCGCCTCCACGCCGACGAGCGGGCAGCTAGCTACGACGCCTCCGCGATCCCCGCCACCGATGAGGACTGGGCGGCCGAATACCTCTCCCTCGATCTCGCGGTGGGCGTCGTCGACTCCCTCGAAGCCGCGGTCGCACACATCCGTCGCTGGGGGAGCGGGCACACCGAAGCGATCGTCACCCGCGACGTAGATGAGGCCCGCCGCTTTATCCGGTCGCTGGACAGCGCTGCAGTCATGGTCAACGCCAGCACCCGGTTCACCGACGGCAGCGAGTTCGGTTTCGGCGCCGAGATCGGCATTTCAACGCAGAAGTTGCATGCCCGCGGCCCGATGGGTCTGCCCGAACTCACCAGCACGACGTACGTGGTCACCGGCGATGGGCACGTGCGCGGCTAAGGCGTGTGGCGCTCGACGTAGGCCTCAGGGTCCTTGTCCTGACCGGATAGTCCGCGTCCGCCGAAGTGCTCGTCGCGGAACGCCAGCCACTCCTGGCCCATTGTCGCGCGAGTGTCATCGGACACCTCGGACCGGAACGGCGGCAGGACGTCGCGCTCCTCCTCGTCGAGGTGGTCGTTGTTCTCGTACTGCGCGTCTCGGATCGCGTCCCACCACGCAGGCGTCGCGACCTCCTGCTCACCGACGACGCGGATGGCGTCGCGGATCTTGTTGTGATCCTTGACGGCGTGCTCGGTGTCGTCTTCGGCGTCGTCGACCTTGTTGAGTACCTGCGGGTAGAGGACCGACTCCTCACCGCTGGCGTGGACCTCCAGCCGGGCTGCCAACTCTTCCCAGCGCGCTCCGGGATCCTCTTCGTCCGTGAGGCCCAGCAGGGTCTCGAAATCGCGGCGGAACGACGCGTGGTCGTCCAGGATCAGGTTGACGATGTCGAGTTCGGCCATGCCGCAGTCCTGCCCGGTCAGCGCCGGACGACACCCCGCCCGCGGGTTTGGGCAAGCCAGACCGTGAGCCCGGCTGGACCTGCGAGCCAGGTCAGCAGCAGGGCGAGGCGAGTCGACCGCTGACCGGCCAAGCCCTGCTCCCAGATCCACCGGCCGACGAACAGGTCAAAGGCGATGTAGTGCGCCCACCCAGCGAGAAAGCCGCGCGGCTGGGCCAGCCCGGCGCGCACCGTCTCGGGGTCCCGGAAGTCCACCCGCTCATTACCCCAACCGGTCGCCAGCAAGGCAATGTAGGAAGCCCCGAGCGCGGCGTACAGCGGCGTGGCCAGCCGGACCATCTGCCGGGTGAACGGGCTCCCCGGGGCGAGGATCATCGCTAGCCAGACCGGGGCGGTGCACGAGTTGATGACCGTGTAAATCGCCCGGTCGCGGGCCGTGAAGCCAGCCATCAGTGCGAGTTGGCCTCTCCCTCATCGGCGAGGTGGCCGATGACGGCCGCGTAGTCCTCTCCGGTGTGCCCCGCTTCGATCGAAGCGCGTACGGCCGTGAGTGCAGCCTGCGTGACATCGAGCCCGGCGTCCCGGGCCGCCGTCACCGCGAGGTCGAGGTCCTTGCCCAGCAGGTCCAGGGAAAACTGCGTGCCACTGAAATCGCCCGACTCCACCATCGGACGCTTCTGGTTGAGGGTCCAGCCGTAGGCCCCCATCCCCAGCACGTCGAGCACGAGCGCGCGGTCCAGGCCCAGCTCCTTGCCGAGTTTGAGTGCCTCACCCAGCCCGGCTGCCAACACTCCGATGCCCTGGTTGACGACCAACTTCAGAGCGCTCCCCGCACCCACTTCGCCGACTCGTCGCACCTTGGCCGCGTCGCCCCACAGGTGCAGCAACGGCTCAGCAGCAGCCCAGTCCTGCTCGCGCGAGCCAGCAAGGACCCCGAGCGTCCCGTCGGTGGCCGGCCCGATCGAGCCGGCGACCGGCGCGTCGACGTAGCGCGCACCCCGGTCGGCGCACAGCCGGCCAAACTCGCGCGCGGCCTCCGGCCCGATGGTCGTTGCGTCGATCACCAGCACGCCGTCCGGTGCCGCGTCGAGCACCTGGGGCAGGACTTCGCGGACGTTGTCCGGTCCGAACAGCATCAGCACCACGGCCTCGGCCTCTTCGACGGCCACCGCCACCGAGCGGGCCTCACTGCCCCCGGCGGTGACCAGCGAGCCGGCCTTGCCGGGAGTGCGGTTCCACACAGTCAACTCGTGACCGGCGGCCGCGACGTGCTGCGCCATCGCCAGCCCCATCCGGCCCAGGCCCAGGAAAGCCACCCTCACTCTGCGTCCTCCCTCACCATCGGAACTCGTCCCTGGTGCTGGCTAGTTCATCCTGAGCAGTCCAAACACCGAGATGTGCGGGTCGCGCACGACCGAGAACGTGCCGCCGGGGAACTCCGTCTCCGGCACCAGAATGTGCCCGCCGAGCGAGGCGGCCTTCTCGGCGTCGGCCTGCGGGTCGGCCGAGCCGAAGTAGGGCATCCAGAACGACGGCAAGACGTCGGGGACGGTCTTGGGCATGTCCATGCAGCCGGCCACGCTGGTGCCGCCGAGCTGGAACTCGGTGTAGTCCGGGCTGGTCTGGGGTTCCCAGCCGAACAGCGCGCGGTAGAACGGCTGGGCCGTGCCCTGGTCGCGGGTGGAGAGCTCGGTCCAGGTCTGGGCGCCGTCCTCAAGGACGACCTGGGCTCCGGTCATTTCCTTGGGTTGCCAGGTGCCGAAGACCGCGCCGGTCGGGTCGGCGATGACGGTCATGATGCCGAGGTCGCCGACGTCGTGCGGCCCGCCCAGCAGCGTGCCGCCGTGATCGGTGGCCAGCGCGGCGTATTTCTGCGCGTCGTCGACCGAGAAGTAGCAGGTCCAGACGGGCGGTTGCTCGGGCGCCATGAGCGGGAGGAGCCCGGCCACGTCGCGGCCGTCCTTCTGGAACCTGCGGTAGCCGCCGAACTCCGGCAGTCCCTCCGTTGCGGTCCAGCCGAGCAGCGCGCCGTAGAACGCCGCTGAGGCATCGGTGTCGGAGCTGCTCAGATCGCACCAGGTTGGCTCGCCGGGCTGGTAGCTCGTCTTGTCAGGCATGGGGGTCCCCTCGACGTGGTGTCCTTCAGACGCTAGACCCGCCCGCCGGTAGGGCCACCCGTCCATAGGACAGAATGGCGTTCGGTAACCCCCTCGTGAGGAGC
>JBKJLP010000310.1:0-10496 GCA_046596735.1 Mycobacteriales bacterium
ATCGTGCCAGGGCTGTTGACGACACCCACGCCATGGTGAGCCGCGAGGCCGGATCGTGGGTGCACGAACGCGGCGTACCCCTCCGGCAGCGCGATCGACAGGCCCGTCGGAACGAGCGCTCGCTCGCCGGGCGCCAAGTCCACGTCGACCGTCGTCACCAGGTCGCAGCCCGCGTCACCGACGTGCGCGTAACTCGGCAGGGGCACGTCCGGATCGAGCCGAGTGACCTGCAGCTCGAGCACCCAACCTCCCGACCCTGTGGGTGCCAGCAACCCCGGCACCGCGATGTGCTCCCGACGCTACCGCCGTACCGTCGTGGCAATCCATCCGTCCGGACGAGGAGCAACATGAGCAGGTCGGTCGTCATCACTGGCGCCAACAGCGGGATCGGCCTGGTGACCGCACTGGAATTGGCCCGGGCTGGTTACGACGTCATCGGCACCGTACGCAGCGAGGCGAAGGCTGCGTCCCTGCACTCCGCCGCAGAGGCCGCCGGGACAGCCGTCCGCTCGGTGGTCCTCGACGTCGACGACGCCGCCTCCACCGAAGCAGGTTTTGCGGAGATAGCCGCACTGACGGACGGCGGTCCGTGGGCCGTCGTCAACAACGCTGGCTACGCCCAGGCGGGAGCAGTGGAGGACGTCTCGGACGACCTCGTCCGGGCGCAGCTCGAGACCAACCTGGTGGCGCCGTTACGGATCGCGCGGATCGTGCTGCCGGCCATGAAGGCTCGGGGCGAGGGTCGGATCATCAACGTCAGCTCGGTCGCGGGCCGGCTGTCCACCCCGCTGATGGGCTGGTACTGCGCCAGCAAGCATGCGCTCGAAGCGGTCACGGACGCGCTGCGCATGGAGGTCGAGCCAGACGGCGTGCGGGTGATCCTGGTGGAGCCCGGGATGTTCGGCACCGACATCTGGGGGGCCGCTCAGGCGGCGGGCCTTCCGGCTCCGTCGAGCGATCGTTACGCCGCCGCGTATGCCCGCTCGGACGCGCTCAGCGCCCAGTCCCGGCGTCTGCCCGATCCGGTGTGGGTGGCCCGCACCATTCGCGTCGCCCTCTCCAACCCACTCCCGATGGCTCGCTATGTCGTCGGTGCCGACGCGGTGGGCGGCATCCTCGCCGAGACCGTGCTGCCGACGGCCGTCACCGACTACGTGAAGGCCGTCACCACCGGACTGCGCTCACTCCCGATCAAGCTCCCCTTCCTCCGGTGACCGCGTCCGTTAACCCGCCTGTGACGTACGACGAGAGGCTGCGGGTGCCCCTGTGGTGGTGGCCCGCGGCGCTGGGTGTCGCCGGCGTGGTCGCCGCCGAGATCCACGGCGGAGCACCCGGCCTGCAGGCGGTGCTGCCCTACGCCGTCCTGCTGCCGATGACGCTGCTGCTGCTCGGCGTCGGCTCCCGGGGTCGGGTCCGGGTACGCGAACAGGTGCTCTCCGTCCCCGGAGCAAGGATTGGGCTCGACCACCTGGCCGAGCCGGTGGTGCTGGACCGGTCGGCGCTGCGGCAACAGACCGGACCGATGGCCGACCGCGACGCCTTCGTCGTGAGCCGGCCCTGGCTGCACTCCGCCGTACGCGTCATGCTCACCGATCCCGAGGACGACACCCCCTACTGGGTCATCGGAACGCGGCAGCCCGAACGCTTGGCGGCGGCGTTGCGTCGGCGGTGATCCGGGTTTCCAGCGATAGGTTGCTTCACGATCCGCTGGGCACAGGACCGGCAAGAAATCGCCGCGCACTGGAGGACGGATGGCGCTCGCCAAGATCGGGTGGAAAGTCCTCGGGGTCACCTCGGGACTGCTCGCCGTGACCGTGAGCAAGAAGGCACTCGAGGCGACGTGGCGCAAGACGCACAACGGCGCCGACCCGCCACGCAACCCCGCTGCACCGGGGACAACCTGGACCGAGGCGCTGTCGTGGGCGGCGGCAAGCGGGGTCGCCCTGGCCGCCGCCCGGTTGATCGCGAGCAGGGGAGCTGCCCACGCGTGGAAAAAGACCACCGGCGGGTTGCCGCCAGGCCTGGAAGAGGTCGGCGCCTGACCACCGACGGCGGTCGGCATGCGTAGCGAAGCAGAGCCCGCCGAACTGTCCCGCGAACTCCCGGTCGCCTCGCCTGCGGCCGTCGATCTCGACGTCTTGCTCTCCTCGCACCTGCGTCGCGGACTGGCCGGCACGGTTCTGGCCGACCGACGGGCCACCGTGGTTCTCCAGACTGTCGGTGGGGGTGCCTGGACCGTCAGCATCGGCGGTGGTCGCGGCCGAGCTCGCCGCGGCACCACCGCCACCCCCACCCTGCGCGTCACAGCCCGGCCGCAGGTGTTGGGCGAGGTCGTCACCGCCGAGCGCTCCGGGGTCGACGCGTTCCTGGCCGGTGATCTCACGGTGCGCGGCGACCTGGCCCTGGCTCTGCAACTCGACGGGCTCTTTGCGGGCGACGACGACCGACCGGCGACCCACCCGCGCGCCTGCGCAATCCAGGCCATGGGTGTGCGCACCCTCTACCTCGAGGCGGGTCCTCCCGACGCCCCGCCGGTGCTCCTTCTCCACGGCCTGGGCGCCACCAACGCCTCCATGCTGCCCATCCTGGCCGACCTTGCCGTCGACCACCGCGTCATCTCGCCGGACCTCCCGGGCTTCGGGGCATCCGACGCGCCAGCCTCCCCCTACAACCCGGCGTGGTTCGCCGCCTGGCTCGAAGCTTTCCAAGCAGCGACCGACAGCCGTGGCGCGGTGATCATCGGCAACTCCCTCGGCGGTCGCATCGCCCTGGAGGCCGGCCTGAGCCACCCGGCCTCCGTCCGCGCCCTGGTTCTGCTGACTCCCTCGCCGGCTTTCCGGAGGCTGCGCCAGCTCGTGCCGCTTGCTCGGCTGGCCAGTCCGCAGTGGGCTCGTTTTCCGATGCAGTTGGCGCCGTTAACGTTGTCGCACAGGTTGGTCGTCGAGGGCGTCCGCGGAATGTTCAGCCAGCCCGACCGACTCCCCCAGGCCTGGTATGACGCCGCTGCTGACGAGGCGCTGCGGGTCCTGCGTCACCCCGGACACCGGGTCGCCTTCTTCTCGGCGGCCCGTCAGATCTACCTCGAGGACGCCTACGGTCGGCACGGCTTCTGGCAGCGACTGCCAGGTCTCCTGCCGCCAGCGATGTTCGTCTGGGGCGATCGGGACCGCTTGGTGCCAGCAAACTTTGCCCATCATGTCGCCGACGCGCTGCCCGAGTCGGGTCAGATCGTGCTGGAGGACTGCGGGCACGTCCCGCACTTCGAGCACCCTACGGAGACCATGGCCATGATCCGCGGCTTCCTGGAGCACATCTGAGACGGTTCAGGAGCGGGGTGGCCCCTGCAGGGTCTTGAGCTCCATGGCGAAAAGACGGGCCGTCTGGACCGCCGAGGCGACGACGGAGGCAAACGACAGGACCAGCAGTTGATCGCGCTCAGAGAAGGCGTCGATCTGGGTCGAGTCGATCTGCAGGATCCCGATCACCCGTCCCTCAGCCACCAGGGGGACGCCGTAATAACTGCGCACCCCGCTCGACGTCGCCCGACGTGTCGCCGGCGGGGACAACGCCGCGACGATCGTGATGTCCGGCAGATAGCGCGGCTCCCCGGTGGCCGCGATCATCCCGCCGACACCCTTGCCGATCGGCACTGACGCCGACAGGGCCTCAGACGTCGCCGGCGGGTCCGTGGCCGCGAGCCGAATGACGTCACCGTCGACCAACTGGATCGACCCGCCGGTAAACCCGATGACCTTACGTAACGCCACGAACGAGCGTTCCAGGACCGAGTCGAGATCCAGACAGGCACTGATTTCCCTCGCGCACTCGAGCAGCAGCCGATAGCGACGAGCCTCGCCGAGCCCGGAGTCGGGCTCGGCTTCGCCGCGGCGAGGCGCCGGGACGAGGCTGTCCATGCCCGAGGCCGCGAGGAGCGCGGCGGCGACGCTCTCGGGCTGGAGCGGGCGGGACAGAACGTAGCCCTGGGCAAACTCGCAGCCCAGCCGCCGTAGTTGGGCGAGTTGCTCGGCAGTCTCGGCACCCTCGGCGACGACCCGCAAACCGTAGGCGTGCGCCATCGCGACAACCCCGCCGACGATGGCGGAGCTACCGGCGTCGGTCGCCACACCGCCGACGAACGAGCGGTCGATCTTGACCGTGTCGACCGGGAATTGGGTGAGGTAGGACAGCGATGCGTGCCCTGTGCCGAAGTCGTCGATCGCCAGCCGTACGCCAAGCTCCCGCAGCGCGCGCAGCACGGCGACGACCGGACCCACATCCCCGATCAGCGCGGTTTCGGTGATCTCGATGCAGAGTCGGTCGCCGGGGAGACCCGCCTCGGTCAAGAGGTCCTGGACCAGCCCGGGGAAGTCCCCGCTGGTGAGTTGGCGCGGTGACACGTTGACCGCGACGCCGGCCCCCACGCCATGGACCTTCGGCCAACGGGCGGCGTCGTGGAGCGCACGGCGCAGAACCCAGGTGCCTAACGTCACGATCACATCGCTCTTCTCCGCGACCGGGATGAACTCCGCGGGAGCAACCGAGCCCCAGAGGGGGTGCGACCACCGGGCCAACGCCTCAAGGCTCGACACCTGCCCCGTCGCCAGATCGACAACCGGTTGGTAGACGAGCTCGAGCTCCTGGGCCTGCACTGCCCTGACCAGCGCCACCTCGAGCTCGCGCGAGTGCAGGGCCCGCTGGTGGAGCACCGGCAAGAAGCGTTGGACCCGGTTGCCCCCCGAGGTCTTTGCGGTGTACATCGCGGTGTCAGCGTCGCGCAGGACGGTGTCCGCCGTCGCCCCAGCCGTGGCCACCGCGGCACCGATGCTCGCGGTGACGGTGACTCGCCCGCCGTCGCCGAGGGTCACCGGCGGACGCAGCGCATCCAGCACGCGGCTGCCGATGCTCATCAGGTCGTCCGGGTGGCTGATGTCGTTGCACAGCATCACGAACTCATCGCCGCCGATGCGCGCGGCCATGTCACCAGGGCGAAGGACTCCGGCTAGGCGACCGGCCATGGCCACGAGCAGGGCGTCCCCATTGGTATGCCCGAGGCCGTCGTTGATGACCTTGAAGCGGTCAAGGTCGAGGAACAGGACACCGACGTGGTCACCGCGCTCGATCCCGGCCTCCAGACAGCTGCGCAGCAAGCCCCGGTTGGGCAGGCCGGTCAGGTGGTCGTGGTTGGCGAGGTAGGACATGCGCACCTCGGCTTCCTTGCGCTGGGTGATGTTTTCCACCTGTAGCACCACCCGGGCCGGCACGCTGTCACCACCTTTGACCCACGACGCTGCGACCAGCCCCCAGCGAGGCTCATCATCCGGTCGGGACAGCCGCACCTCGAGCCGGGCGGCGGGTCGGTGCTGAGACAGCCGGGCGAGCATCCGGCTCAGCCGCTGCGCGTGCTCTCCCTCGACATAATCGACGAGTCGACTACCCAGGACGCGTTCCTCGTCGATGCCGAGGAGTTGGCTCAGGGAGCGGTTGGCCTTCACGATGGTGCCGAGGTCGTCCAGCAAAGCCATCCCGATCGATGCGTGCTCGAACGCCACCTGGAACTGGTCCTGCGCTTGCCGCAGCCGCGCGCCGGAACGCCGCGTGACCGTCATGACGGCTGCCGTGGAGATCGAAAACAGAGCGGACAGGAACCAGATCTGACCGACGTTGTAGGTGGTGCCCGACAGGGTTTGCTGTGGCCACAGGGTGGCCACGATGGCGATCGGCACGCCCGTATACGCCAGCCCGCGCCAGCCCCAGCGGACGGGGCCGACGATCAGGACGAAGGCGGGATAGGCGCTGCCGGCCCCGGGGCGATCCGCGAAGTGCCACGCATAGCCCGTGCAGACGGCGAGGTCGGCCACGGTCATGCCGATCGCCGCGCGCTGTGCCTGTGCCAGGGTCCGCAGCCGCGACAGCGGGACGACCGAGATCAGGCTCCCCATTGCGACGGCGCCGAGCACGACGACCCCAGAGCCCAGCCCTACCTGGCGGCCCTCGTCATGCAAGAGGATGGCCAGCGACACCGCGCTGAAGGCGGTGACGACCGCCCGGAGCAGCGAGATGGTGACTTCGGTCCGGATAGCCGCAGGTGCCGCGGTCAGCCGCGTGATGAGAGAGCTCAAGGCTGCAAGCCGCATACCGGTCCTCCCGCTCGCCTCCAGGCCGATACTCAACGTACGCACGCAGTCGCTCTGCGTCTGTGGTCATTTCGGACCAAAACATCGCCCCGCGAACGGCCGTCGCCCTCAGTGGCTGCGGCGCAGGTCCTTGACCAGCAGATCGCCCAGGGCCCTGGTGTCGCGCCGGTTGAGCTCGGCACCGGCAACCGCACCAGCCAGAAACGGAGCCAGTGTCGAGACGTTGCGCCCGAGGCGCCGCAGCACCCGCTTGCGCAACTGCAGGCGGGCCGCAGCTCCGAGAGCGGCCGCCATCGAGGCGCCGTCGACGGTGTCCACTGCGCGCCGGCCAGCCCAGGACATCAGGTAGGCAGTAGCGACCTGCCCGCGGGTCCCCAGCGGCGCCCGGCCGTAGACGACGTGCAACTCGGCGACGAGCTTGAGTTCGACCGCCACGACCGCCACCGTCTCCGCGGCCAACTGCACCGGGGCGAGCAGCAGGGTAGGCGGCGCGGCCGTCTCTGCGGTGGCCAGAGCGCCGCCAGCGGCGCCAATCCCGGCACTGACCCGACAAGCCGACGCGACCAACGCCTCGGCGAGCGCATCACCAGACAGGCCGCCGTGGTGCTCGCGCAAGGTCAGCAGATCGCGTACGGGGACGTGCGGTGCATAGGCCGCGACCGTGTCGACCAGCCAACTACCGCCAAAGGCCGCCCGACCGCCGGCCGAACGGGCCGCGCTGACGAGCAGCCCGGTCAGGCGGACCAGCAGTCGACCTCGCTCGCGCGGCGAGAGATCCGGACCGGCGAGTTGGGCGAGGAGGTCTTCGACCTGCTCACGTGCGCCTGTCGTCTCGCTCACACCGAATCACCCCTGCTGATCAGGACTCCGACCGGGCGGACTCGTACGGTTCAGGCGCACTCGCGACAGGTGAGCCGGCCACCCTTGGTAGACGCCAGCTGGCTGCGGTGGTGCACGAGGAAGCAGCTCGAGCAGGTGAACTCGTCACTCTGCTTGGGAAGCACGCGCACGGTGAGCTCTTCGCCGGACAGGTCCGCGCCGGGGAGCTCGAGGGCCTCGTTGAGGTCGGTCTCATCGACGTCGACACTGCTCGACTGGGCTTCGGCCCGGCGAGCCTTGAGCTCTTCGAGACTGTCCTCAGCGCTCTCGTCAGCGTCGGAGCGACGGGGCTGGTCGTAATCGGTGGCCATGGTCCTGGGCCTTTCGTGGTGGTGTCGGCGGTGGAACAACGCCCCACGGCGCCATCTTGTGCCCGGTGGGACCCGCCGCCGAGAGACCGCGGTGCGGGGCGGCTTGGGCCGGTAGGCGCGGCAGAGGCTAGCCGACGCCCGGCCCGGCGAGGTGGTCCCAGCGCCGGGTGTGACCAGAGCCACGGGACAGATCCGGCACGTGTCCTGTCAGGGCTGCGTCATCCGGGCGAACGCCCAGAACTCCGCCGTGGCATCGACGGCATCGCCCGGCGCGGTCCAGCGGTGTCGGAAGCGCGGTAGAGGGCGCAGGGTGATGGAACTGGTGGGCGCAGCGGCCGGGATGGTCCGCACATCGCGCAGGAAGCACTGCAGCAACGGCGAGTAGCGCCATCCGTTGTACGGCACCGTGCGGTCGTCGACGCCGTGCAGCGCCAGCGCCCGGATCGGGCCAGCGCACCTCGGGATCTCCAGGGTGCCGCTCATCACGCCGACCGTGTCCACCAGTTCGGGGCGGGCGCAGGCAAACCGGTAGGCCATCATCCCGCCGTTGGAGAAGCCCACCACGGAGATGCGCCGGGCCCCGCGGTCGCGCAGGCTGCGTACGACGTCTGCGAGAAAACTGACGTCGTCGATACCGAGGGTCACCGCCTCGCCGCAGCACAGTCCGGCGTTGAAGGAGTCGCGGACCCCCTCCGGGTAGGCCACCAGCCGGCCGTCCCGGTCGCTGTAGGCATCGAAGCCCGTGCTCTTGGCGACGCCAGCCGGGTCGTCGTCCAGCCCGTGCAGCACGATCATGGCGGGACGGCCGTCGGCCCGCCCGGGGTCACGACGCAACTGCGCCGGGACGTGCAGCACGTAGGCCCGACCGCTCTCGAGGACCACCCGCAGGTCCGTTCCCGGCGGCGCAGGCGACAGTGCGTCGGCGAGCGGTCCGGCCAGCCCGGCGCCCAGCAGCAGGACCAGCAGGGACGACGCGATCACGCCCCGCCTACTCCAGCGCACCGCGTCTCCTGTCCGGTCGATCTCGTCGGTTGCCGGGTCAGCCCGTCCCGGCCCGGTTGGCGCCGCGGGCGCCGGCCGCCTCGGGGTAGCCACCCCAGAGCAGATCGGTCAGCTCGCGGACGAGCTGGACCCGGCGCGGTGTCCCGGTGCTGATCCAGCCGTCACCACAAGCCTGCACCATGCCGACGATCCCGCGTGCCCAGACGCGCGCGCGGACCGAACGGGGCGGCAAGCCGAGTTCGCTGGCGATCCCACGAGCCAGCAGCGCCGCGAGCCGGTCCACGAAACTGCGGACCTGACCCTGGATCTCGGCGGCTTCGACCGAGTGCACCAGGAATCGGTAGACCTGCGGCTCGGCCTCGATCGCGCGCAGGTAGGCGTCGATCGTCCGCGACATCCGCTCGCGCGGGCTACCCCCCTCCGCCAGCGATCGCTGCAGCGTGGCGAGCAACCGCTCGGTGTGTCGCTCGACCAGCGCCGCGTACAGGCCGGCCTTGTCACCAAAGTGCCGATACAGGATGGGCTTGGTAATGCCTGCTTCGCTGGCGATCGCAGCCATCGAGACCGCCGGGCCATGCCGGGAGACGACGCGGTCAGCCGCGTCCAGCAAGGCTTCCCTGCGACCTGGCCGGTCCAGAGCCTGGACCGGCGACAGGCCTGCGACCGGCATCAGGGGATCTGGATGCCGGAGATCGCCCGACTGATGATCAGCCGCTGGATCTCGCTGGTGCCCTCGAAGATCGTGTAGATCTTCGCGTCGCGGTGCCAGCGCTCCACGGGGTACTCCCTGGTGTAGCCGTTGCCGCCCAGGATCTGGATGGCTTGCTCGGTCACCCACACCGCTGTCTCGCCCGCGTAGAGCTTGGACATCGAGCCCTCACCGCTGCTGAACGGCACCTGGTTACGACCCATCCAGGCGGCCCGCCAGACCAACAGCCGGGAGGCGTCGAGCCGCGTCTTCATGTCGGCGAGGGTGAACGCAATGCCCTGGTTGGCCACGATCGGTCGCCCGAACTGCTCGCGGGTCTTGGCGTACTCCAGGGAGTATTCGTACGCGGCGCGAGCGATGCCGACCGCCTGTGCTCCCACAGACGGCCGGGACGCCTCGAAGGTCGCCATGGCAGCTTGGCCGCCCTTCTCACGACCGCTGCTGACCGACTCCCCGCGCTCGATCGCGGCCATGCGCTCGCGGGCCTTGGCCAGTCGCGCATCCAATTTGTCCTTGCCACCCAGCAGGGCGCTACCGGGGATGCGCAGGTTGTCGAGCACGACCTCGGAAGTGTGCGAGGCGCGAATGCCGTGCTTTTTGAACTTCTGGCCCTGCGAGAGGCCCTTGCCCTTGAACTCCGGCCCGACGACGAAGGACGCCTGACCGCGCGCCTTGAGGGCCGGGTCGACTGCGGCGACGACCACGTGCACGTCGGCGATGCCGCCGTTGGTGATCCAGGTCTTGGTGCCGTTGAGGACCCACTCGTCAGTCTTCTCGTCGTAAACCGCCGTGGTTTTCATGCTCGACACGTCGGAGCCAGCATTGGGCTCGGAGACCGCGAGCGCAGCAAGCTTGACGTCCGTCTCGGTGCCGAAGCACTGCGGGATCCACTCGCCGATCTGCTCCTGCGTGCCGTTACCCAGAATGCCCGCGACACCCAGCGTCGTGCCGACGATGGACAGGCCGATGCCAGCGTCGCCCCAGAACAGCTCTTCGGTGGCGACCGGCAACGTGAGCCCGGTCGAGTCGCCCATCAGCGCCTGCGCCATGAAGTCGAAGCCGTAGAGACCGATCTGCGCCGCCTCTTGCACGACGGGCCACGGGAACTCTTCCCGCTCGTCCCACTCTTCGGCGACCGGACGCATGACGTTCTCGGCGAAGTCATGGACCCATTTCTGGATCGTGATCTGGTCCTCGTTCAGGGACATCGAGAAATCCGGCATGGGCACTCCTGTGGTCTGCGCACGGCGGGTGCGGAGGTTCGTGGTGGGGTTCCACCGCTCGACGACGGCAAGTTACCCCCCGGTAACAAGAACCGTACCCGCGCTATCGGCAGAGGACAAGCCACCGAACGGACTATTTCGCCGCGCCGGCGCCCGTCCGGAGATCGCCGCGAGCGAGCCGAACCCCACCGCTGCGGCGCCCCTCGGTGGCGGTTGCCGCGCCACCCGAGCCGGGGTC
>JBKJLP010000367.1:0-4147 GCA_046596735.1 Mycobacteriales bacterium
GATGCGGCGCGCCGCGGTCAGGTGCGGGCCGGTCAGGGGCGCGCTCATGATGGCCGCAGGTAGGCGTCGAGGAGCCGGCGTAGCTCGTCGGTGACACCGAGTCCCTCGACGACGCGGGCCGAAAACACGAACGACTGCGCGGTGAGTTGCAGGCAGGTCGCGGCAAGTCGCGGATCGACCAGCCGGACGCTGCCGTCGCGCTGCCCCTCGGCCACTTGCTCGGCGACGAGGTCGATGGCCGCGCGCTGCGTCGACCCGAAGCGGTCGACCACCAGCGGCAGCAACAACTCGGGGTCGACGTCGAGGACCCGTCGGTACAACGGATGGACAATCAGCGCCTCCACGGTGCGCACGGCTGCTTCGACGAGGCGCTCCCGCCCCGTCGGTAACTCCGCGATGGTCGCTCGTACTCGCTCGAACAGGGCCAACAATTCGGCCGTCAGCAGCGCCGACACGATGGTGGGCAGGTCGCCGTATTGCCGGTAGACCGTCATCCGACTGACCCCGGCCCGCCGGGCGACGTCGGCCAGCGTCGTGCGCTTGAAGCCCACGTCCATCGCGCAGTCGCGCGCGGCAGCCAAAATCGGGTCCAGGGTGGACTCCAGCGCGCCAATGTGACGCTGTGACGTCATGTGTCACACTGTACGCCATGACGTCCGACGCTCCGACGATGGCGCTCACCGCCTGGGGAGATCCGGCCCGCCGCACCGGGCTGCCGCCGCACGCCGCTGCCTGGCTCGAGCGCGAGCTCGGCCCAGGCCGACCGACCCCGCCGGTCCCGGTCCACGAGGTGCGCCTCCAGGACAGCCGACTCAGCGAGGGGGTCCACGCGGCACTCGTGCAGGTCGTGGGCAACGATGCCGTCCTGGTCGACCGCGACAGCCGGTTGCGGCACGCGGCCGGCCGCAGCTACCTCGACCTGCTCGCCGTCCGCGGGTCGGCGGTAGTGGACGCACCGGACGCGGTGCTGCTCCCCGGCGACGCCGACGAGGTCGCTGCGTTACTGAGTAGCTGCGCCACGCACGAGGTCGCGGTCGTGCCGTTCGGCGGCGGCACCTCGGTCGTCGGTGGAGTGGCCCCGCTTCGTGGCCGTTTCGCCCAGGTCGTCGCGCTGGATCTGCGGCGCCTCAACGCGCTGGTTGCTGTGGATGAGGAGTCTCTGACCGCCACCCTGCAGCCTGGCCTCACCGGGCCGGCCGCCGAGGCCCTGCTCAATGCCCGCGGCTTCACCCTCGGGCACTTCCCGCAGTCCTACGAACTCGCCACCATCGGCGGCTACGCGGCCACCCGCTCCTCCGGCCAGGCGTCCACCGGCTATGGCCGCTTCGACCAGCTGGTCTTGGGCGTCACCCTTCAGACCCCCGCCGGCGCGCTCCGGCTGGGGCGCGGGGCCGCGTCCGCTGCCGGGCCTGACCTGCGCGGCCTGGTCCTGGGTTCGGAGGGCGCCTTCGGCGTCATCACCGAGGTGGTCGTCCGGGTGCGCCCCCAGCCCGTCGTGCGTCGCTACGAGGCGTGGTTCGCCCATAGCTGGGCGGACGGGATCGCCGCCGTGCGCGCGATGGAGCAGGCTGGAGTCGCACCGGACATTGTCCGGCTGTCCGATCCGGACGAGACGCGAGTCCAGCTGGCCTTGTCCGGCGCCTCACGGGTGCAGCGGACCTACCTACGCGCGCGTCGGGTGACCTGCCTGCTGGTTCTGGGCTGGGAGGGCTCCGCCGAGGCGGTTAAGGCACGGCGCAAGGCTTCGTTGGCGGTGACCGGCCGCCTCGTGGGGGTCGGGACCTCCGCCGGCGAGCGCTGGGAGCACGGCCGCTACGACGGGCCCTATCTGCGTGAGGATCTGCTCGATGAGGGCATCCTGGTCGAGACGCTCGAGACCTCTGCCCGCTGGTCGGCTCTCGCCGCCACCCACGCGGCCGTACGCACGGCGCTGCACACGGCGTTACCCGCAGCCGTCGTGATGTGCCACGTGTCTCACCTCTACCCGCAAGGCGCGTCGCTCTACTTCACCGTGCTGGGCCGGCAGTCGCCACATCCAGCGGAGCAGTGGTTGACCGCCAAACGGGCCGCCTGCGACGCGATCGTGGCCGCCGGTGCGACGATCACTCACCACCACGCGGTGGGCACCGACCATCGCGACTGGATGACCGAAGAGATCGGTGAGCTAGGGGTCGAGGTGCTGCGCGCGGTCAAAAGTGCGCTCGACCCGGTGGGCATCATGAACCCGGGCAAACTGATCCCCTAGGAGCACTGTGGCGCGCCGCCTTCAACTCGTCGTCAACCCGGCCGCCGGCGGCGGCCGAGCAAGCCGCCTGCTCCCCTCGGTCGAAGCCGCCCTCATCGGCGCCGGGCACGATCTGCTCGTGACCCCAACCCGGTCGTTCGAGCACGCCGACGAGTTGGCTGCTCAAGCGGTGTCGCAGGACCGCGTTGTGGTGGCGATGGGCGGCGACGGGATCGTCGGTCGCGTCGCCGGAGTGGTCGCCGCGCATGACGGCGTTCTCGGCGTCCTTCCGGGCGGACGCGGCAACGACTTCTGCCGGGCGGTCGGCATCTCCCGCAACGCCGTCGAGGCCTGCGCGGTGCTCCAGAGCGGCGTCGAGCGCAGGCTGGACGTCGGCTACGTCAACAACGTGGCGTTCCTCGGCATCGCCTCCATCGGCTTCGATAGCGACGTTCAGGAGCGGGTCCTGGACAGCAAGCTGCCGCTGGGGCAGCTCGTCTACCTGTACGGCTCGCTCGCCACCGTCGCGTCGTGGCGCCCGGCGACCTTCCGTTGCACGGTCGACGACGAACCGCTGGAGGTGACCGGCTGGTCAGTCGCCGTCGCCAACTCCGGGGTCTACGGCGGCGGCATGCGCGTCGCGCCGGCGGCCCGGCTCGACGACGGCCTGCTCGATGTTGTGACCACGTCCGTGACGACACGGCGCACATTCCTGCGCGCCTTGCCGAAGGTCTTCAAGGGCACCCACGTCGAGGAACCCTCGGTCGAGGTCCGCACCGGGCGGACAGTCGCGCTCGACGCCGACCGACCCTTCCGGGTCTTCGCCGACGGTGACCCCGTGGCGACGCTGCCCGCCGCGATCACCGTCCGACCGGGCGCGCTGCGCGTCCTGCTCCCATAGTCACAAGATCTTCGGAACATGAACCGCGTCCCAGTGTTGGGGAAGTACCGAAGATCGTGTCGTGCGGCGCCGAGTTAGTGGGGCTCGCTGACGTCGCGCTCCGCCGCCGGAGCGGACAGCTCGATCACCCGGGGCCCGTCGAGGAACGTGCGATCGAGCGCCATCTGCTCCATCACCGTGGGCGGTGGCCGCCAGCCGTCCGCAACCAGCGCCAAGGTCAGCTCGTAGCGAGCCTCGGCAAGGACGAACGCATCTTCGCCGGCCGTCGCTTCTTCGTAGCGGTCGAAGGCAGTACGCAGCAACTCCTGCGCCACCACGACTGTCGCCATGCCCCCAGCGTCCACGCTGGGGGCGCTGAGGGCAATGACCGACGCGACACGGGCCGGTGCCAGCTCACTCCCCTGGCGTCAGTATCGCCACCAGTTCGACGTGCTCAGTCATCGGGAACAGGTCAAAGGCACGCAGCGACAGCAGGGTCCAACCTGCGTCGAGAAACACCTTGAGGTCTCGGGCGAACGACGCCGGATCGCAGGCCACGTAGGCGATCGCCCGCGGCCGCAGTGCCACGAGAGCGGCGGAGATGGCGAGCCCCGCACCGGCCCGAGGCGGGTCGAGGACAACCAGGTCGGGCCGGCCGATCCGCAACGCCACCAGCTCGGCGTCGACAGCCAAGGTGCGCACCCGGACGTGCGCCTGATCGGCGGTGTTGCGGGCCGCGTCGGCACTGGAACCGCGATCACCCTCTACCGCCAGCACCATGCCGGTCGCGCCGACCCGCTCGCCCAGTAGCGCGGCGAACAACCCCGCTCCGGCGTAGAGGTCGACGACCCGCTCCCCCGGCTGCGGGTCGAGACCGTCAAGCACGGCCTGCGACAGAGCCTGCGCCGCTCCGGGGTGAACCTGCCAGAACCCGCCGGCCGCCACGTCGAAGCCCCGGCCCAGCACCTCGTGTCGGACGCCGTGCGGCACCCGCAACGGGCGGCCGTCCACGACGACGCCCGCCGCGACCTCGGGCAGTGCGA
>JBKJLP010000400.1:0-3267 GCA_046596735.1 Mycobacteriales bacterium
CGTCCGCAAGGTCGCCCTCACCACCCAGGCCCGTCCAGCGGTGGTCGCCGTCATCGACACGGGAGCGCGCGCCACACACCGCGAGTTCGACTACCGCGGACCGGGCTCGACCACCGATCAGTTCGTCGGCTGGTGGGACTTCACCTCCGGGCGCAAGGGCGCCATCGAACGGCCGGACGAGGGCCAGGTGTGGGACACCGCCGTCGCCAACCCGTACGACGAGCAGGGCCACGGCACGCTCACGGCCTCGATGGTCGGCGGTCGCGGATCGGACGCTCGCAAGACTCCGGCCGCCTTGCCGGGAGCCAAGCTCGCCATCGCCAAGGTCGGCAACGGAGACGGCGCGATCGAGGGTGACATCGCCGCGGCCGTCCGTTGGGCCGTCGACACCGTCCACGCCGACATCATCAGCATCTCGATCGGCACCATCGTCCCGGTCCCGGCCAGCCTGCAACGGGCCGAATACAACGCCATCGCCTACGCCCGAAAGTCCGGGGTCCTCGTCGTCGTCGCCAACGGCAACGGCTACGGCAATCTCGGCGTCGTTCCCGGCGACCCGGGCTGGGCCAACGGCTACTCCTCCTCCACCAAGGCCTTGACCGTCGGCGCAGCCGGCGTCAGCGGCTACCTCGTCACCACCGACCCCGAGGTCGCCGCCGTCTTCACCGTCACCGGCCCTGACTCGCGCGGTGATGACGGCTACAAGACCTCGTCCGGCACCAGCTTTAGCGCGCCCTTCGTCGCCGGTTACGCCGCCGCGCTGCTCGAGGCGGCCCGCGGCGCCGGCCGCACCCTCACTGCGGACGCCCTGGAGACGCTGGTGAAGTACTCCGCCACGGACACCGCGACGCCGCCGACGTTCGAGGGCTATGGCGTCGTGTCACGCGCCGGCCTCGCGGCCGCCCAGGAACACGCCCGGGCCGGGACCTTGCCTGGCCGACCCTCGCCTGACCTGTCCGGCACCTACGTCGAGTCGATCTCCGGCCGGCTCCGCTCGGCCTGGAGCGACTGACCCGCTACTCGAGGCGGAAACCGACCTTGAGGGTGACCTGGAAGGCGGCGATGTCGCCGTTCGCCACCTGACCGCGGATCTCCGTCGCCTCGAACCACTCGACATTGCGTACGGTCCGCGATACCCGGGCGATGCCGTTGCGGATCGCCTGCTGGACCGACTCCGGAGAGGTCCCGACGACCTCGGTCACGCGGTACGTCGTGTCACTCACCTGGTGCTCCTCGCTGTCTGGGGGTCTGCAGGATTGCACGGAGACCGCCACCTGCTTTCCCTCGGACCACGGATCGTGATGGAGTGCTGTGGTCACCGTCGCGGTGACACAGGCCACAATGGGCGTGCGATGGGCACCCCATCGCAGCGTCAGGCGGAGGTAGAGCGTGTCCTTGCAGGACGATGTCGCGGCAGCCAGACGTGCGGTGGTCGCGCTCGAGGAGGCCAGTGCCAAGGTCGCCCGCCACTACGACGACACCGTTGACGTCCGCCGGCTCAAATCCGACGTGGCGCGCCTGTCGGGCGACCTGGACCTGCTGTGCGGCGCGGCACCGAGCGCCCCACCGCGAGAGCTCGAGATCATCGACGACACGGAGTACGCCCACGACTTCTGGATGGATGCCGAAGACGAAGGCCTCGGCGCCTCCAAGCGCACCAACAACTGACCCAACCGGCCGCACCCGACGACGGACAGGACTTCCTGACGCATGACCACCACCAGCAACCCGGCTCCGGCCGGCACCGGGGCCCCCGGGCGCGCCACCATCCCGGCTCGCCACCTGCGCACCGACCGGTGGTGGCTGCAACCACTGATCACCGTCGTGGTGCTGGTCAGCTTCATCATCTACTCGACGGTGCGCGCCTTCGAGAACGCGCATTACTTCGCCGAGCCGTACATCTCGCCCTTCTACTCGCCGTGCATCGTCGACGCGTGCGAGGGCAGCAGCTTCCCCAAGCTGTTTGACGGTCCGTCGTTCATCAGTCCGGCGCTCTACATCTTGTTGGTGCCGCTGGGGTTCCGGCTCACCTGCTACTACTACCGCAAGGCCTACTACCGGTCGTTCTGGCTGTCACCACCGGCCTGCGCAGTCGCCGAGCCGCACAGCAGCTACACCGGCGAGACCCGCGTCCCGCTGATCGGGCAGAACATCCACCGCTACTTCTTCCTGGCCGGCTTGGTGTTCAACGTGATCCTCACGTATGACGCGGTGCTGGGCTTCCGGGACGAGCGAGGCGAATGGGGCCACATGGGCCTCGGGACCTTGATCCTGCTGACCAACGCTGCCCTGCTGTGGCTCTACTCGCTGTCGTGCCACTCCTGCCGGCACATCATGGGCGGGCGGCTCAACCACTTCTCCAAACACCCGGTCCGTTATCGCTTCTGGACCCTGGCCTCCAAGCTCAACGGCAGCCACATGAAGTACGCCTGGGTCTCGCTGTTCGGCGTCGCGCTCACTGACCTGTACATCCGCTTCCTGGCCACTGGCGCCTTCACCGACCCGAGGTTCTTCTGATGGACGACCGCAACTTCTACGACGTCGTTGTCATCGGCGCCGGCGGCGCCGGGCTGCGTGCGGCGATTGAGGCCCACGACCAGGGCGCCAAGGTCGCCGTCGTCTGCAAATCCTTGCTGGGTAAGGCGCACACCGTCATGGCCGAGGGCGGCATCGCGGCGGCGATGGGCAACGTCTACCCGGAGGACAACTGGCGCGTGCACTTCCGCGACACCATGCGTG
Source organism: Mycobacteriales bacterium (assembly GCA_046596735.1). Lineage (GTDB taxonomy): Bacteria > Actinomycetota > Actinomycetes > Mycobacteriales > SCTD01 > RYN-124. The sequence continues at coordinate 2,740 of JBKJLP010000400.1, forward strand.
GCGGCAAGATGCTCAACCACTATCGGATGGCCGAGTTGCACGCCAAGGAGGCGCCGGACCGGGTCCGCGAGCTCGAGGACTGGGGCGCGCTGTTCGACCGCACCAAGGACGGGCTGATCAGCCAGCGCGACTTCGGCGGCCACCGCTTCGCTCGGCTCGCCCACGTCGGCGACCGCACTGGCCTTGAGCTCATCCGCACCCTGCAGCAGCGTGTGGTCGCCCTCGGCATCGATGTCTTCATGGAGCACACCGTCACGCGGCTGCTCACCGGTGAGGACGGCGCCATCAGCGGCGCCTTCGGCTACCGCCGGGTGGACGGGCAGTTTGTGACCTGGCAGGCGCCGTCCGTCATCCTCGCCACCGGCGGCATCGGCAAGTCCTACATCGTGACGTCCAACTCCTGGGAGTACACCGGCGACGGGCACTCGCTCGCACTGCAGGCCGGCGGCTCGCTGGTCAACATGGAGTTCGTGCAGTTCCACCCGACCGGCATGGTCTGGCCGATCTCGGTCAAGGGGATCCTCATCA
>JBKJLP010000479.1:0-2841 GCA_046596735.1 Mycobacteriales bacterium
CGCCAAACTTCTTGCGCCAGCCGAGGGCGTCGGTCATGCGTCGCTCCTGAGGGGTGGTGTGACATCCGGTACGACAGATGCGACGTGGCGTCGCAGACGGAACGCGGCAACGGCGAAGGCAGCCTGGCCGACCGAGTTCAGCGACTGCTCCCACCATTGGCGACCGATGGTCTGACCCGTCCCGGCGAACGGGACGAGTGCGTAGGCCATGACCAGTTGCAGTCCAAAGAGGCCTGCCGCCAACAGATCACGGACGTCGCGCGCGAGCAGGATCGCGATCACGGCCGTTGACGTGGAGGCCAGCACGGTCACGGCCAGCAGCGGCCCGGTGGACTCCAGCGCCAGCGCCCCGAGAAGGCCAGCACCGACGACGGCAGCCGGGAGGGCCACGGGCAAGCGGCGCCCGCGGGCAGCCAGCAACGTCCAGGCCAGCAAGGTGAATCCGGGCGCCAGGAGGACGAACAGCAGTTCAGCCAGCCAGGTCACGTCTTCACCGCTGATGGCCAGCGACAACTTCCAGGAGGCCTTGCAGAGCCCACCAAGCAACACCAGGACGGCCCCGAGCCGAGCAGCCGCAGCCAGGTCTGGCACGCGGCGGCGTACGACGTCCGCTAGCAGCAGCGCCCCGGTGCCGGCCAGCAGCACCGGTACGTAATCGTCGAGGGCCAGCGCGACCGTCGCTACCTCGGTGGTCACGCGGCGAAGATGTCCCGCGAGCGGAACGCCGTAGCGAAGCGCCCGAAGGCCTTGCGCTTGGTGAGCCACTGCACGTGCGCGCCGGTCTTGTTCGTCGCCAACACCTGACGGGCCAGCCAGGGTGTGACGGTCTCCACCCGGTCGCCCAGGATGTTGAAGATCTTCTTGGCCTTCTCCAGACCAGCCGGATCTCCGGCGTAGTCATCGACCAGCAAGTCGGTCGCGACGATGCCCGGGGACAGCAGTCCCACCTGGATCGGCGATCCCTTGAGGTCCTTGCCAAGCGCCTGGGTGAAATAGGTGACGGCGCGTTTACTCGCTCCGTACGGCGCCATGCCGGCAGCCTTCTGGCCACCGCTGCCGAAGCCCTCCATGTTCCAGAGCTGCCCGGAACCCTGCGCCGAGAAGCCGCGGAGGGCGACCTGCGAGCCGGTCATCACGCCCTTGAGATTGATCTCGATTGCTCCCCAGGCTTGGTCGAGGTCGGCGTCGACGAACGGCATCCGAGGCGCGCTCACGCCCGCGTTGTTGATCCAGACGTCCACCCGGCCGAAGGTTTCCACGGTCTGGTCCCACAACTTCTGCATGCCAGCGGCATCTGTCACGTCCGCCGCGACGCCGACAACTCCGGAGCCCAGCGCCGTCACGGCACCGTCCACCGCAGCTGGTGTCCGACCGCAGATCGCTACCTTGCACCCAGCGGCGAGGAAGGCCTTGGCCAACCCATGCCCGATGCCGCGGGTGCCGCCGGTGACGACGACCACCTTCACGCCGGCTCCCACGTCAGCAGGCCGTGCACGACGTGACTGAGCGTGTCGCCCTCGAAGAGCTCCCATGCCACTGCCATCTCGAGTTCGTCGTTGAGCAGGAACTCGCGGCCCTTGATCTTCCAGGTGCCCTTGTCGCTGTGCTGGCTGGTGAAGAGCGCGCGACCGTAGGACGTGGCGTTGCCCCAAACATCTGGCCCGTCGTACTGCGTGCGGGCTCCATCGCGATAGCGCTCGTAGGTGTAGGTCTTGGCCAGCGGCCCATCCCACGTGACCGTCTGGCGGCCGCGGCGCAGCGACAGCGGCTGGTGGTCGATGGTCACGAGGTCCTTGCCCAGCACGGTGCGGTCGCCAGCGACGACCTCGCACTCTCCGGTCCAGCGACCGGCTTGCTTCGTCGGCAGCACCTGCGGACGCGAGCCGCGATCGGTCTCCGCCGCGATCCAGTCGTCGATGAACTGCGTGACCTTGGGGTCGGTGTCGTAGTCCGAGGTGCACTTGTAGACGCCGTTGAACACGGCACAGACCGCCCAGCCGTCGTGGAGCACCGACGAATAGACCTGGGTGACGCCGTCAGGAAGGATCTGATTCCAGGTCAGCAGGTCAGCCTGCCAGCCCGGCGAGTAGTAGTGAGCGTCGACAAAGGTGCCGTAGGGCTGGCCGGTCCCGTAGAAGTCTGGCCCGGTGTAGATGCGGTTGTCGTCGGAGTCGACGACCCCGAACGCAAACTGCGCCCCGAGTTCGAACCGGTTGCGAAGCGGCCCGGCGCCAGTGAGCTTGGTGTCCATGAAGTACGTCGTGATGCCGTCCTTGACGACGGAGGCGCGATCGACGTACTCGTAGCCGACGTGATTGCCCTCGTGGTCAAACAGGGAGGGACGGCCGTACCAACGGCCCTCGATCTTCTTCTGCCAGTCCGAGACTTCGTCGGTCATGCGTTGCTCACCAACTGCAGACGGATCAGCTCGGACTGCTCGCCAATGAGCCGCTCAATGGTGTTCCAGACCGGGTCGACCTCGCGGCTAAACAGGGCGGCGCGATTGCGGTCGTCGCGCCCCTGCAGGTCACTCTCGATCGCCAGGTCCGCCGGCAGTCCGTCGGTTAGCAGCGAGAACCAGTGGTCGAGGTAGGCCCCGACCACGTCGCCCATACCGAGGAACGCCTCCTCGGTCGCGCGGTTGACACACATCCAGGGGCTCATCATCGCCCGCTGACGCGGGCCGATCGCGGCTGCGGTCAGACCCTCGCGGGACTGCACGTCCTCGAACACCTCGGTGAGCGGGGTGTAGACCCGATCGATATAGGCGAGGTTGCTGGCCAACTCGACCCGCGGAATCAGGTCGAGGTGGAACGCGTGCGAGCCCTGGCCGAACACGGA
>JBKJLP010000151.1:0-3198 GCA_046596735.1 Mycobacteriales bacterium
ACCGTGGTCGCCCACAGCGCCTCGTTGGCTGAACAGACTGCCGCGCTCACGTCGAAGTCGCAGGTCCTGGTGGCGCGGCATCCGCCGTTTACGGCGTGGCCGCGCGACCATGCTGCCCGCCGCGAGGGCCCGGCGGCCGGGACGACTCGGCTGCTGATGCTGGGGCAGCTGCGGGTGGACAAGGGCCCAGGCCACGTTCCTGATGTGCTTGATCGACTTCCCGGCCACGTGCGGGAGGGAATGAATTTGCGGATCTGTGGCCGTGGTGAGCTCGGGGCCGCCCTGCTCTCGCGGCTGAAGTCCTTGGTCCGCGTCGAGGACCAAAGCGGTGACACCTTCCGGTCCGAGGAGGAGGTCGCGGACTCGCTGAGGACGAGCGACGTCTTGCTCGCTCCCTACGAGGGCGCCAGCCAGAGCAGCACCATCGCTCTCGCCTTATGCTGTGGGCTGGGAGTCCTCGCCTTCGAGTCCGGCGCAATCGGGGAGCTGGTGACCGACCAGGGCCTGTTCGCCGTCGGAGATCACCAGGCGATGGCCGAGGCATTGGCAGCCGGCATCTGGGGAACCGGGCGACTTGACCAAGACACGTGGAAGCGGCTAGCTCTCGCGGAGTGGACCGCCGTGATCAACGCTGCTGGTCGACCTTCGGATGCAGCCCCTCCAGAAAGAGTCGACTGACTCGGTTCCAGCTCAGCTGCTCTGCCCAAGCGCGTCCGGCCTTGGCCATCGAATCGGTATTGCCTGCGTCCAACCTCGCGATCGCCGCGACGAAGTCACGGGGCTCGTCGGCACAGAGGTAGTGCACCCCATCGACCAGTCCCTGTAGTCCTGCTGCGCCGATAGTGGTTGAAACCACTGGCCGACCCCAGGCCAGGGCCTCGACGATCTTGAGCCGACTTCCTCCACCGCTGAGCAGGGGGACCACAACTGCGCGCGCTGCCGCTAGTTCTAAACCAACCTCGGCGAGCTCACCGACCACATCGAGCGCGGGGTGATCTGCTAAAGCCCCGAGGGCTTCGCGGCCGCCCCGGCCCACAACGCGAAGGGGCTGGCTTCCGTGAGGCAGTAACGGCCACACCTGCTCGGTCCACCAGCGCAGACCCTCGGCGTTGGGGGGATAGTTCAGCGTCCCCACAAACAGCAACGGCCCGCCTGGGGCTTGTGGCGGCACGGTTGCAGGGAGGTCGCAACCATTGGGCACCACGACCGCCGACACGCCCAGCCGCTCCGCATCTTCGCGGGACACCGTCACGACAGTCGCGCTCGGATCTGTCAGCAGGCCGCGTTCCCAGCGCGCCAGTTGGCGGTTCTCGCGGGTCGCTTCCCAGCCACGCCACGCCGAAGTCCGAGCCATGGGCCGGTCGGACTCCACGTTGTGGAAGTGCAGGACGTGCGGCAACCCCTTCACTCGGTACGCCGCGACGTAACTGAAGTCGATAATCACGGTCGCGCCCGCCATGGCCGCAGCACGCACCTCGGTAGCTGCGGCCCGGTTCCAGGCCCGGGCCGCAGCCAACGGCCAGCCACGACACCAAGCGTGCATCCGGGCGCGTACGCCCCTCGTGGGGGGATATGTACGCAGTGACCGCACGCCGGTCGTCACCTGCACCAAGTCCGGCTCGCCACAAACGCCGACCACCACCAGGTCCACGTCGTGCTCCTGCGCCAAGGCAGAGACGATCCGATGGCTGCGAATAGCGCCGCCCGACCGGGGGTGCGCGGCAAAGTCGGGAGTCACCCAAATCACGTGCGCCACGTCAGGGGCCCCAGCCCGACCACATAGCCCGCGACGCGCTATCGGCTGTCAGCGGCGTTGCTTTCGCGTCGCTTGCCGAAGTTTTGGCTGTTGCGCGAGGGTCCGATTCGAGCTGCGAGGGCGTTGTACAGCGTGTTGCCAATGAGGTTGCGCACGACGCGCCGGAGCCGACGGTCGGTGCGCAGATGGGCGCCGGTCCAATAGCGCAGGCGAGCTGGCAGCCTTCTGTCGGTGTCCGCGATGGGTAGCAGCCAGTTGGTCACCAGGTAGCCGATGTCTTCGCGCCGGGTGAAGTGAACCCCAGCGTGCTCAAGCATCGCGAGCACAGTGACACCCCTGTCGGCTTCCTCCGGGAAGCGCTCGATGTCGAGGCTTAAGAGGACGTGGTCCAGTCGGGACAGTTGACCGGTGGCGTGAAGCCGCTCGATGATGTCAGCCTCGCTGCCCTCGCAGTTCAGCTTGGCCCAGACCTCGTCGGTCTGAAGGATGTTGTCCGAAAGCCAGGCGGACGCGTCGCGGATCTCAATCTGCTCGACGTCGTCGGCAGAGACCTCGGCGCCAAGGTAGAGGGAGCCACCCAAGGTGCCCGGCTCGAACAGCAGTCCCGTGGTGTCAGCTGCGCCGATTCCGAAGGGCTCGATGACCAGTCGGTCGTCCCGAAATCTGTCCAGCTGGAGCAGACAGACCCGAGCCGGCTCGAAGGCGTAAACCCGATCGAACGCATAGCGGGGGTCCAGCGCGACCTCGAGGGTCTGGCCGAAGTTCGCTCCGATGTCGAGGAACACTCTGCGCATGAGACTCCCTGGCTGGGTCGGGAGCAAGTGTAGTCGGCTGAGAGTGGCTGCGCGGGTCACCGCTGCACGGCGGCGTAGACGTCGAGCAACTGTGCCATGACAGCACCGGGCGTGTACCTCTCGAGATATCGTTGACGCGCATTCCCGGCTCTGCGGCGGACGTCGTTGCCGGTCGCCTCCTTGAGCCTTTGGGCCAGCGCGGCCGGCTCCACGGCTGCTCGCCAGCCGACATCGTCGTCCACCAGTTCGCTGAGCGCACCAATATCGGTGGCCACCACCGGCCGGCCCCGCGAAAACGCCTCGGCGACGATTCGCGGAAAGCCCTCGTATCCCAATGACGGTACGACGACGACAGCCGCTTGGCTCATCAACTGACCAACTTCCCGACGGTTCATCGGACCGTACAGCCGCACACCGGGTAGGGCTGCGGCTGTACGGCGAACATCGTCGAGGCGCGCTCCGTCACCGACGATCGTTAAGGAATGGTGTCTTCCCAGCCCGGCACGGGCCCAAGCTTCAAGCAGCAACAGCACCCCCTTTTCCCGGTCGAATCTCCCGGCGAAGAGGAAACCCTCCCCCAAGGGTTCAGGGTCGCCAGGATCCTCCGCCGCGTTGGGACGCACTGTGATTCGGTCGAGCGCGATGCCA
>JBKJLP010000345.1:0-4584 GCA_046596735.1 Mycobacteriales bacterium
CACGTGCGCTTACAACGACCTGGCCCTGGTGCTTATCGACCCGGCCGACGTCGCCAAGGTCAACCCGTCGGTGCCCTACTTCGGTGGTCCGGTCGGGCTGAGCACCGCGCCGCTGCGGCTCGGTGACACCGTCGAGAGCTACGGCAACTCGATCCTGCGCCTCGGCCTGTCGCCGCTGTCGCCGAAGTTCGGTCGCTCCCTCGGCGACTCGGCCAACGGCTGGAACCACACCGTCTACACGGCCACGCCCGGCATCCCGGGTGACTCCGGCAGTGGCTTCCTCACCGCAACGGGTCAGGCCTTCGGCGTCCTGAGCACTGTCGCGATCGCCCCGCTGGCCGGCAGCAACGGCGTCGGCGATCTGTCCCGCGAGCTGGCGTACGCCCAGTCGCACGGCATGGGCGGGCTCACCCTGGTCAACGGCACGGAGCCCTTCACCGGCGGTCTGTAAGCCATCCGGGGCTGCTCCGCCACTCCTGTCCGACGGGCGTGGTGGAGTAGCCGTCGATGACCGCCATCAAGCCTTCTGCGCCGCCGTACCGGCTGGTGCGGACGCCTCCCCCTCCGGCGTTGCCGTTGGTGCCGGACGAGGCCCAGCGCACGGTGCTCGAGCACAGCGGAGGTCCGCTCCTGGTGCTGGCCGGGCCAGGCACCGGCAAGACCAGCACGCTCGTCGAGGCGGTCGCCCGACGCGTTGAGGCCGGCGCCGGACCTGATCAGGTGCTGGTGCTCACCTTCAGCCGCAAGGCTGCCGAGGAGTTGCGCGAGCGCATCACCGCGCGACTCGGGACGGCCAGCGCCGGTCCGTCGGCGTGGACCTTTCATGCGTTCTGCTACGCGCTCGTGCGCGAGCACCAGTCAGCCGAACTGTTCCCGGACCCGTTGCGGCTGCTGTCCGGCCCCGAGCAGGACGTGGCATTGCGCGAACTGCTCCGCGGCTCGGCCGAGCTGGGCCAGTCCTGGCCGCCGGCGCTGCGCGCTTGCCTGACCACGCGTGGCTTTGCTGAGGAGGTCAGGGCGCTGCTCGCACGGGCCCGCGAGGTGGGGCTTGAGCCGGGTGGGCTGGCGGCGTTGGCTGCCCGGGAGAAGCGACCGGATTGGGCCGCCCTCGCTGGGTTCTTCGAGGACTACCTCGATGTGCTCGACGCGCAGGGGATGCTCGATTACGCCGAATTGGTCCACCGCGCGGTCCTCCTGGCTGAGCAGCCCGAGGTGCAGGCCGAGTTGCGTGCGCGTTACGTCGCGGTCTACGTCGACGAATACCAGGACACCGACCCCGCCCAGGAACGGCTACTGAAGGCGCTCGCCGGTGGTGGCCGTGACCTCGTCGTCGTGGGGGACCCGGACCAGTCCATCTACGCCTTCCGCGGCGCAGAGGTGAGGGGCATCTTGGAGTTCCCGGGCCGCTTCCGCCGTGGAGATGGCACGCCTGCCCCGGTCGTGCCGCTGCGCACCTGTCGGCGGTCCGGTCCGGCGCTGCTCGAGGTCTCGCGCCGCATCGCGCGCCGGCTCCCGGCGCCGGGGTTGCCGGCAGATCAGATCCGCGCGCATCGAGACCTTGGCGCGGGACCGGCGACGGCGCCAGGACGCGTGGAGGCGCATACGCATCCGTCTGTCGGCGCCGAGGCCGACGCGATCGCCGATCTGCTGCGCCGCGAGCACCTCGAGAGCGGCACCGAATGGTCGCGGATGGCCGTGCTCGTCCGCTCCGGGGCCCGCTCGGTCCCGCTGCTGCGTCGGGTCCTCACGGCCGCCGGCGTACCGCTGGAGGTGGCCGGTGACGAGCTGCCGCTCGCCCAGGAACCCGCGATCGCACCGCTGCTGCTGGCCTTGCGTGTGGCCGACGATCCCGGGTCGCTCACCGAGGAGGCCGCCCGCCAATTGCTGCTGTCGCCGCTCGGCGGGGGGGACCCCACGCAGTTGCGCCGACTCGGTCGGGTTCTGCGCCAAGCCGACCGGGAGAGCACCGGCGGGGTGCCGGCGCCCTCGGCGCGACTTCTGCGCGAGGCCGTGGCTGACCCGCGCCTGCTGCTCGGACTCGACGTCCAGGCGGCCCGGCCGGCGACCCGCCTGGCTGAGCTACTGATCCGCGCCCGCGCAGCGCTCACCGAAGGCCCAGAGGCGGCCCTCTGGCAACTGTGGAACGGAAGTGGCTGGTCCCACCGGCTCGAACGCGCCTCGCTGGCCGGTGGTCCGGCCGGCCGAGCCGCTGACCGCGACCTCGACGCTGTCGTCGCGCTGTTTGCCACCCTCGCCCGCGCGGCAGAGCGCCGCGAGCGGACCGGAGTCGGCACCGTGGTCGCCGAGCTCGAAGCCCAGCAGATCCCCGGAGACACCCTCGCCGATCGTGGCGTACGCGGTGCTGCCGTACGCCTGCTCACCGCCCACCGCAGCAAGGGGTTGGAGTGGGACGTCGTGGTTGTCGCGGGTGTGCAGGAGGGTGTCTGGCCCGATCTGCGCCGCCGCAGCACGTTGCTCGACAGCGAGCGGCTGCCAGCCCCGGATGAGCGAGACCTGCGGATGCCGGCCGACCGGGCGTCACTCTTGCTGGACGAGCGCCGCCTGTTTTACGTCGCGTTGACCCGGGCCCGCCGCCGCCTGGTGATCACGGCCGTCGACAGCAGCGAGGATGACGGCGAGCGACCGAGCCGGTTCCTCGGCGAGCTGGGGATCGACGTCCAACGCCACACCGACCGGGTGGCGCGGCCGCTGTCGTTGCCGTCGCTGGTCGCGGCGCTGCGTCGCGAGAGCGTTGATCCGGCTCGGTCACCGGCGGCCCGCCGCTCCGCTGCCGCCCGGCTCGCCAGCCTGGCCGCGCAGGTGGACGACGCGGGTGTTGCGTTGGCGCCGTCCGCCCACCCGGCCCGGTGGTGGGGGCTTGCCCTGCCGACCGTCAGCGAGCGGCCGGTGCAACCGCCGGACCAGCCGCTGCGGTTGTCGGGCACGTCGCTGGAGGGATTGGAGACCTGTCCGCTGCGGTGGTTTCTCGAGCACGAGGTGCAGGCCCGCGACGCCGCCAGCACAGCGATGGGTTTCGGCAAGGTTGTCCACGCGCTCGCCGAGGAGGTATCCACCGGTCGCACGCCCGCCTCGCTCGACGTCCTCATGGAGCGCCTCGACACGGTCTGGTCCTCGCTCGCCTACGACGCACCCTGGCAGTCGGTGCAGCAGCGCACCGCGGCCCAGGACGCTCTGCGCCGGTTCCTGGTCTGGCACGCCGCGGCTCGCGGTCGCGAGCTCGTCGCCACCGAGATCGGCTTCGAGGTCGACGTCGAGGTGCCTGGCGGGACGGTGCGGCTCCGCGGCTTCATGGACCGGGTGGAGCTTGACACCGACGGGCGGGTCCACGTTGTGGACCTCAAGACCGGCAAGCAGCCCTTCGCCGCGGCCAAGGTCAAGGAGCACGCGCAACTCGCGACCTACCAACTTGCTGTCCGGGAGGGCGCGCTCGACGAGTCGCTCCCCGGTCGTCCAGAGGTCGGCGGCGCCGAGCTCGTCATGCTCCGCGTCGAGGACGGGGCTGGGCCAAAAGTCCAGTCCCAACAGGCCCTGGAGCCCGCTCCGTCGTGGATCGAAGCGCTGCTCGATACCGCCGTACGCCGGGTGCTGGGCGAGAGTTTTCCGCCGACGCCGCAGGCGAGGTGTGACCGCTGCGCCTTTCGCCGTTGCTGCCCGGCACAGCCGGACGGACGCCAGGTGGTCGAGTGATTCCTTCGGACCTCGTCGACCTCCTCGGGATCGACTTCACCGGCGAGCAGCTGACCGCCGCCTGCGCCCCGCTCGAGCCGGGGCTCGTGGTGGCCGGCGCCGGCTCGGGCAAGACGAGCGTGATGGCGGCGCGGGTCGTCTGGCTGGTCGGGACCGATCAGGTCAAGGCCGACGAGGTGCTCGGGCTGACCTTCACCAACAAGGCCGCGGCCGAGTTATCTCAGCGGATCCGTACGTCGTTGGCGAAGGCCGGGCTAGCCGCGGCTGATGACGCCGGTGAGCCTGTCGTCTCGACCTATCACGCGTTCGCCGGCCGGCTGGTTACCGAACACGGGCTGCGGTTGGGGATCGAGCCGCGGTCGCGACTGCTCGCCGATGCCACGCGCTACCAACTTGCCGGCCGCGTGCTGCGCCGGCACCGCGGCACGATCGACCACCTGACCAGCCCACTGACGATGTTGATCGGTGACCTCGTGTCGCTCGATGCCGATCTGTCCGAGCACCTCGTCACGCCGGCCGCACTCCGAGCCTGGGACGTCGACTGGTTGCGCGAACTGGAGCAGGCATGCGCCGAGCACGAGGAGCAGAAGGGGACCAAGGGCCACTGCGACGCCTTGCGCAAGATGGCCCTCGTCTCGCGCCGCAGGCACGAGCTCACCGACCTCGTCGAGGCCTATCGCGAGGCCAAGCGCGACCTCGACGCGATCGACTTCGGCGACCAGGTGGCGCTGGGAGCGCGGCTGGCCGAGACCGTCCCGGAGGTCGGAGCGTTAGAGCGCGAGCGGGCTGGCGTCGTCCTGCTCGACGAGTACCAGGACACCAGCGTCGCGCAGCGGCGGATGCTCGTCGGGCTGTTCGGCGGCGGGCACCCCGTCA
>JBKJLP010000395.1:0-4296 GCA_046596735.1 Mycobacteriales bacterium
CTCGTGCTGGCCCTCGAGCCGCACCATGGTCTTGACGAAGTTGGCGCCGGTCAGCCCGTAGACCCACGCCGTGCGGACGACGTGCGAAGCCTCCGGCAAGATCTCGCGGACCGCGAGTTCGCCGGCAAGTTTCGTCCGGCCGTACGCACTGCGCGGGCCAGTCGCGGCGTCCGGCTCGTAGGGCACACTCGCGTCGCCGGGGAAGACGTAGTCGGTGCCGAGGTGGATCAGCCGGGCGCCGACAGCAGCGCAGGCGGTCGCCAGAACGGCAGGACCAGCGGCGTTGACCGCGTAGGCCTCGTCCTCTTCGGTTTCCGCCGCGTCGACGGCCGTGTGCGCTGCGCAGTTGACCACCACCAACCGGTGCGCCGGGTTGTCGCTGCGCACGATCCGGGCCCACTCCGACACCAGGTCACGGGCGGTGAACGGGTCGGTCAGGTCGAGGTCTTTGCGGGTCAGCCCGCGGGCGAGCGTGTCGCTGGAGGACCGGACGAGCGCGAGCAGGTCTGCGCCGACCTGACCGGTCGCGCCGGTGACCAGCAGCGCCAGGCTCACTGGCCGGTCTTGGCGTACTTGGCCTCGGTCGCGGCCTTCTGCGGACGCCACCAGTCCTGGTTGTCGCGGTACCAATCCACGGTCGCCGCAAGGCCCGCGGCGAAGTCGGAGTACTGCGGCGTCCAGCCGAGCTCGGACCGCAACTTGTTGCTGTCGATCGCGTAGCGCCGGTCGTGCCCGGGCCGGTCACGGACGAGCTCGAACGCCTCAGCAGGCTGGCCCAGCGCAGTGAGGATCGCCTCGACGACCTCGCGGTTGGTCTTCTCGCCGTCGGCGCCGATCAGGTAGGTCTCGCCGGAGCGGCCCTTCTCGGCAATCGCCCACACCGCACTGTTGTGGTCGTCGACGTGGATCCAGTCGCGGACGTTGAGCCCGTCGCCGTAGAGCTTGGGTGAGATCCCGTCGATCACGTTGGTGATCTGACGCGGGATGAACTTCTCGACGTGCTGGTAGGGCCCGTAGTTGTTACTGCAGTTGCTGATCGTCGCCGTGATGCCGAACGACCGCACCCAGGCGCGCACCAGCAGATCGCTGCCCGCCTTGGTCGCGCTGTAGGGGCTGCTCGGGTTGTAGGGCGTCTGCTCGGTGAACCGCTCGGGGTCATCGAGCTCGAGGTCGCCGTAGACCTCGTCGGTGGAGACGTGGTGGAACTGCGTGCCGTGTCGGCGGACCGCCTCCAGCAAAGTGAAGGTGCCGACGACGTTGGTGTGCACGAACGGCGACGGGTCATCGAGTGAGTTGTCGTTGTGGGTCTCGGCGGCGAAGTGGAAGACCCGGTCGACCGAGCCGACCAGCTTGTCGACCAGCGCGGCATCGGCGATGTCGCCCTGCACGAGCTCGACGTGGTCCTTGCTGGGCGCCAGGCTCGCGCCGTCGGCCGCGTAGGTCAGGGCGTCGAGAACGACGACCTCGACCTCGGGCCGATGCTGCCGGGTGAAGTGCACGAAGTTGGCGCCGATGAAGCCGGCTCCGCCGGTGACGAGGATGCGCATGCCGGTCATCCTCCCAGACATCAGGTCCTAGACAGGCCGACGGGGCACGCTCAGTCTCAGCAGGGCTTGAAGGACTTGGCCTCGTCTTCGGGCAGCTCGTCCCACTGCGGGGCCGTGACCGCCGGCGTCACCGTGCGGATGTCCGCGCCAGGTGCGTTCAGGGTAAAACTCGCGAGCTTCTCGCCGCTGCTCTTCAGGTCAGCCTCGGTCACCTTGAACGTGATCGTGGAGCCCGCCACGACTGCTGCAAACTTGAGTCCGCCGGAACCCGACGCGAGCGGCTCGCTAGAGTCGGAGCTCCAGCGCATCGTGGTGGACTTTCCGTCGTACTGCAGCCACCAAAGATTGGTGTTCACGGCGCCTGTGCCGCGGAGCCGGTACAGCGTGTTGGCAGTCGGCGGTCCGCCCAGGGTCAACGAGGCAGTGAAACCAGTGCAGGCCTTGCCCTTGCTGGTCGACGCGTAGGAGATGGACACAATGTCCTTGTCCGGCTGAGAGCCCGCGCCCGGCGTCTCGCCAAGGTCCTCGAAGCCCTGCCCGTTCAAGGCGTTGCCGTCACCGGCCCGGTCCGTGATGGTCAGCTTGTTCGCGGGGGCTGCGAACGCCGCGCTGCTGAGAGCCACGGCGACGACCGCCGTAGCGACGAACGCAAGACGGGGTGAGATCTTCACGGGTTCTCCGGTGATCGAGAGTCGAGGCTTGCTGGGAGATTTCGACGTGATCGATCCGTCACCTGCCGCCCGAAACCAGAAACACCCGCACCATGTCCGGTACGGGTGTTCCTGAGAAGATTTGATCAGGATCGTGGGCGAGAAGCCCGGGCTTACTTGCCGACAGGAACGCAGGTAGCGGCACCGACGCTGTACGCGTTGGAACCCTCGGCTTCATCCACGGTGGCTACCAAGCCGCCGGTGACAGACGTACCGAGCACGGACGTCGTCGACGCCTTGAGGTCGGTGAGCTTCACCCCGGGCTTCAGTTTGGCGACAACGTTCATCTCAGCGAGCGGAACGGTCACCCGCAGTTCGTTCTTGGCCGTGTCGATGGTTCCCGTCGCCGCGCCCTTGCGAACGTAGGAGCCGCTGCCGCTCGGCAGGGTCTCTAGCGTTCCCCAGGCGAAGCGGGTCAGGTCCGGCGTGATCTGAACGTTGAGGTAGATCGGAAACTCGGCCTTGGGGGTGCTGAAGAGCACGTAATAGCCGCGGCCCAACGGCGAGGACGGGCTGACAGCGGTGAACTTGTCCAGCCGCAAGACTGCAGTCAGCTTCTTCGCATTCGTGCCGACGTCGGCGCTGATGATGTCCAGGGAGGCGTCGTTCGGGGCCACCAGCAAGCTGGCGTCGCCCTTGTCGTCTGTCACCAGGTTGCACGCCGGCTTCGGCGCTGCGGAGGCGGCGGTCAGGCCGAGACCTCCTACCAAGCCGGCGCACAGGCTAAGAGCAAGAAGCGGGCGGAGGCGGATCGACACAGTGGGCTCCCAAGACGACGGGCTGTTGGTCCCTGTGTCTTCGACGCGTCGGGCCACAGTCCTGCCCCAGAACGCAAGAACGCCCGCACCGGTTGTCCGGTACGGGCGTTCTTGTGACGCTGTGGGTCGAACTACTTGCCGACGGTGACGCAGCTGGCGGTACCGGCGAGGTAGTCCTTGCCACCGGTGGCCTCGTCTGCCGGGAACTCGGAGTCGCTGAACAGCGTGTTGCCGAACGGGCCGGCCGGGAGGGGGATGAGCACCTCGGTGCCTGTCACGGCGCCGATCTCCGTCAGCTTGGTCTTGCCGGCCTTGATGGTGGCCTGCCTCGCGAAGGTCGCCGACGCCGCACTCATCCGCACCTCGTTCTTCGCCAGGTCGAAGGTCCCGGACACGGGGGCCGCGTAGATCGAACCGCCCGTCGTCGGATCGGTGTACGACGCGTAGAACAGCGGAGCTCCGGTGGGCCCGGTGTGGCCGGAGAGACCGAGGGTGATGCCGCTGACGACGAACGTCGCGCCCCACGTCATGCCGGTCGGCGCCTTGGGGTCGGTCAGCGCGAGCTTCTTGACCCGGATGACCGCAGTGACGGTGCGCTTGTCGCTCGCGACGTCGACAGATGTGATGTCGAGCGCGTCGGACGTCACCCCACCGACCGGGTAGAGGTTGGTGTCGCCTGCCTTATCGGTCACCAAGTTGCAGACCGGCATGGGAGCGGCCGCGGCGACACCAGTACCCGCGGCGAGCGCGGTACAGGCGGCAAGGGCAAGAACGGGACGAAGGCGCACCGTGGGCTCCAGGTCGACCGACGGGCGTTGTGCCCGCAACTGTCCCCAGAGTTCGCCGGGTGGCGGCGGATCCCTGCCGTCAGGCGATGGAAACCTTGGAGTGGTCGCCGAGCATCAGCCGGTGCGCCTTGGGCAGCGCCGAGGACGGCACGACCTCGACCTCCTTGCCGATGAGCGAGTCCTCGATCCGGCCGATGCCGCGGATCGTCGACTGCTCCAGCACGATCGAGTGCTCGATCTCGGTGTCCTCCAGCGTGCAACCGAAGTAGATCGAGGTGAACGGCCCGACGTAGGTGTCGCGCAGCACCGTGTCGCGGCCGATGATCGCCGGTCCTCGTACGACAGAGCGCTCGAGCACGGCGCCCTCCTCGATCACCACCCGGCCGATGACGCGGGACTCGGCGTCGACAGTCCCGCGGATGGCCGGCTCCAGCGACTCGAGCACCTTGCGGTTGCACTCGAGCATGTCCTCGAGGCGACCGGTGTCCTTCCA
>JBKJLP010000410.1:0-18630 GCA_046596735.1 Mycobacteriales bacterium
GGGGTCAGGGTCAATGCCGGTCAGTGGTCGCGCAGCAGCTGGCCCGCGCCCTCGACGCGGTCGTCGAACCCGTGCTCCCGCAGGGCCATCCACAGCGTGGCGCTGTTGATGGCGATAACCGGCTTGCCGAGTGTTGCCTCGAGCTGATCCGCCAGCGCCACGAACGACAGGTTGGTCCCGACCTGCACGATGGCGTCCACGTCTGGTCCGTCGATCTCGGCGACGACCTCGAGCAGACGGTCGTCCGGGACGCGGGCGATGTCCATGGCCGTCGGGCAGCGCAGGCCGGTGATCGCTCGCACGTCGAAGCCGGCCTCGGTGAAGAACCGGCCAACTTCGCGGTCCGCGACCGGCTGGTAGGGAGAGAACACCGCGATCCGTCGGCAGCCCAGCTCATTCAAGGCAGCGCGGCAGGACGATGCGCCGGTGGTGACGGGCAGCCCCGTACGGTCCCGGAGGCGCTGCTCGAAAGCCGCATTTCCCTCGATGCCGCCCCAGAAGGTCTCGGCGGACATGCCCATGACCATCCGGTCCGGCTCGGCCGTAAGGACGTCCCGGACCGCGGTGTCGATGGAAGCGCGGATCTGGCCCAGCAGAGCTTCGAACCCCTCGTCGTCGTTCATGACCGGGTTGGGGATATGCATGGAGCCGGCGCGATAGCTGATGCCCTGGACTCCGGCGCGCCAATAGTCGTGCTCGACGACAGTGTTGGTGCTTGGCACGATCACGCCGAAGACGGCCCGCGGACCGACGCGGTTGGTCATGCGGACACCCGCAACTCAGCGACCGCATCGTCCACGTTGCGATGCGCCCGGGCTCGACCCGGCGCCCGATCGAGGAGCAGAGCATCGACCAGCAGTGGCGACACGACCGCGCTCACCACGTTGTCGCGGTCGGTCTGTCGGGTGACGCCGTCGGCTCGCAGCGCCGCATGGAAGGGCGCCAGCAGGTCATGTACGTAGCGGTGGCGCAGTGCGGCGGCATCGGGGTCTGCGCTAGCTGCGGCGACGAGTGCCTGCAGGAATGCCCCGACCGGCTTGTCGCGCATGCGGTCGCACAGCGCGTCGACCTCAAGGTGCAGGTCCTCGGCCAACTCCCTCGTCAGGGCGTGCGGCCGCGGGGGCGCCACGTCGATGAGTGCCTCGAGCACCGCATGCGCGGTGGGCCAGTGTCGGTAGACGGTGGAGCGCGACACCCCGGTGGCCAGGTGCAGCCGCTGCGGCGTAAGCGCATTGGCGCCTTCGGCGAGCAGGAGTTCGAGCGCAGCGGTCAGGACGACGGCTTCGGTCTCGGCAGTAGGGCCGGCTGGGCGGCCAGGTCGGGTCACAAAAGTTGACGATACATCTTGCGTCGGAAACAGAATACCGATACGTTCTGCATCAGAAACGTCCGGACCCTCCCGAGGAGACCTCATGCGCCCCCATGTCGAGCTAGTCGATGAGCGAGACCTGATCTGGCACCTCGCCGAGTTTGCCCATGCGACTGGCACGGCTGAGCAGCGCAACCTCTCCTACGACGAGGAGGACGGCTCCGCGTCGATCAAGGTCCGCTTCACCAGCGACTGGTCGCGTCCGGCCGGCGTCCACGTCGCCGAGACCGAGTGGCTCGTGCTGTCTGGGTCAGTGACCATCGGCGATACCGTGCTCGGCGCCGAGGGCTACTGGCACGCGCCGATCGGCGTGTGGACCCCGTCGATCACGGTGACTGCCGGCACCGAGGTTCTGCTCTATCGCGAGTTCGGCGACTGGGGCTTCTCGCCCGCCGAGGAGTCCCTGAGTTCGGTACGCGAGGACCAGAAGCTCATCGTGCTCCACACGGCCGAGATGCCGTGGATCGACGTCAAGGACGGCAGCCCGATGCGCTTCGACCTCGGCGGTACGCCCGTGCCCGGCCTCTACATCAAAATGCTGCACCGCGACGAGAAGACCTGCTTCTACAGCCGCCTCATCAAAGCCAAGCCGGGCTGGGTCGAGAAGCCGCTCGCGCACCACCCGTGCAGCGAGGAGGCCTACTGCCTCGCCGGCGGCTTCGACTACAACTACGGCAAAATGTGGCCGGGCACCTACTTCTGGCGCCCCGCCCTCATCCGCCACGGCGACTTCACCGCCGACGCCGAGCTCGGCTGCACCTGGATCGTCCGGTCCGACAGCGACCTTGTGGACTGGTACACCGACGACGCCAGTGCCTCCATGAGCGGCACCCCGCAGAACTGGGGCGACGGTTATCCGCACAGCGCCGCGCCGCGCTTCATCGAGCCGGTCAGGTCCCGCTCGATCGGCCCCTGGACCGACCCCGCTTACCAATAGTCCCCCTGGCAGCCGAACTGTCCGGTTCTCGTTCGAAGATCATCACCGTGTTTGGCAGGATCGACCGCGACGCCGTCGAAGACTCGGGACAAGACCGCCGCTCCCACCCAGCCCAGGAGAACCCATGCGCCCCTCCCTCACCCGCGTCGGCGTTATCGCCGCCATCGGCCTACTCGCCGTTGCTGCGACTGGCGCGAACGCCGCCGCAACGCCCTTCAAGGCAGTCGCCATCACCGACACGGCGGGCGACGCGAACGGCCTTAACGGCCAGGGCTTCACCGACGTCCCCAGCAGCGCGACCCCCGCGAACTACAGCGGCGGCGACATCGTCGGGATCTCCTGGGTCACCAACGGCACCAAGGCCAAGCCGAACGGCTTCACGGTCACGATGACGCTGTCGGCCGTGCCAGGTCCGAGCACCATCTTCCGCGTCACTACGGCGACGGCCGACTGCACGACGTTCTGGCTCAACTACTCCGCAACCGTCGACGGCAAGATCACCCAGTCGCTGCAGCACAACTGCCCGGGCTTCACCCCCGCGGGCGCCACGGGAACCTCGGAGTCGGTCACGCTGGCGAACGTGGTGGTCAAGGAGAAGACCATCACGTGGACCGTGCCCGCCTCCGCGCTGCCCAAGGCCGTCAAGGCCGGAACCGAGCTGACCGAGCTGTCAGGCCACACCCGCTTCTACGCCGGTTCGGCCGCCACGGGCGGAGCCACCGTTCCGCTCGTCGACGAGGCTGCCGGCGCCGGCAGTTACGTCTACGGCAAGTAGTCGCTAGGCGCTGGGGTAGGCGCTTGCGCCTGCCCCAGCACCACCGGCCCGGAAGGCCGCCGGCGCATGGGTGACGCAGGTCTGCGTAAAGGCGAGCAGGCCTTCGTCGCCGTACTCGCGGCCGTAGCCGCTGGACTTCACGCCGCCGAACGGCGCGCGCAGCGCCATGCCCGTTCGGTTGTGGGTATTGACGAAGACGAAGCCGGCCTCGAGCCGTTGGGCGAGCGCAAACGCGCGGTCCTCGTCGCCGGACCAGACTGAGGCACCGAGTCCAAGTTCACCGGCGTTGGCGCGGGCGATCACCTCGCCCTCGTCATCGAAGACCAGCAGTGGTACGGCGGGGCCGAACTGCTCGGTCGACACCAGCGGCGCGTCGTCCGCGAGGCCGGTCACCAGGACCGGCGGAACGAAGTAGCCGTCGCCGAACTCACGCAGCGCACCCAGCGCGTGCACCGTTCCCTCGCTGAGCAGCATCCGCACCCTCGCTGCTGCTTCCGCGGTGACGACAGGACCCATGGTCACACCGGCCTCCAGTGGATCACCGGTCACCAGGACCCGATCCGCTGCGGCGACGTAGGCCTCGACGAAACCGTCCGCCAGCGATCGATGGACATAAAGCCGCTTGGCTGCCATGCAGACCTGGCCGGCTGTCGCGAAGGACGCCATCACGAGCCGGTCCATCGCTTCGTCCGTCAGATCCGCGTCGGCGAGGAACACGGCGGGATCGTTGCCACCGAGCTCGAGCACGGCGGGGATCAGCCGATCGGCGGCGGCGCGGGCGATCGCGCGGCCGGTCGCCTCTCCCCCGGTGAAGGCGACCTTGCGTACTGCCGAATCGGCGATCAGGGCAGCCCCCACCTCGGCGCCCCCTTGCACGGTCGCTACGAGACCGGCCGGTAGACCGTCGGCCAGCACCCGCAGAACCTCGGTCACCGCGAACGGCGCCAACGGCGAGGGCTTCACCACGATTGCGTTGCCAGCGGCCAAGGCTGGCACGACCTTGAGCAGCGTCAGAATGACCGGGGCATTCCAGGGCGTCACCGCCGCGACAACCCCGTATGGCACGCGGCGCAGCGCCAGCCGACCAGCCGCGTCGTCGACCTGGCCGTCGCTCAATACCTCAAGCCCGCGGGTGCAGGCCCAGCGACCAAAGGCCAGCGAGAAGCCGAGCTCACCGCGGCTGTCCGTTCGCGGCTTGCCCGTTTCGCGAGTCAGCAACTCAGCCAGGTCGTCGAGCCGGGGCTCCAGCGGCGCGAGCGCCGCGGCGACGGCGGCACAGCGCTCGTCCAGCGACACCCCAGCCCAGGACCGCTGGGCTCGGTCGGCAGCGGCGACGACGCCATGGACGTCGGACGTCACGGCAACGGTGCCGACGATCTCCGATGGACGAGCCGGGTTCTCGCGGGTGATCACCGGACGACGGTACGCAGCGAGTCGATCATGGAGGTGGTGAGCAGGAAGTCGCGCATGGCCACCGGGTCGGCGCCGCGGGCTCGAAGGGTCGTGTGCAGAGCCGCCCGCGCCACCGGATCACGCTCGCGGATCTGCTCCCAGTTGCCGTGCGTCTGCGTCTTGACGTAATCCGTCGCCACCCAACGGCGGCGGGCGGCCACCTCGTCGAGGCGGTCGGTCCCGCCGTCGAGCAGGTCAGCCAGCGCGCCGGCCATCGCGACGGCGTCATGCAGACCGGAGTTCATCCCCATGCCGCCGAGCGGATTGTTGACATGCGCCGCATCCCCGGCGAGAAGCACCCGGTCTACGCGGAACGAGGACGCAACCCGCTGGTGCACGTTGTAGAGCGAGGTGTGCAGGACGTCCCAATCCCGACCGAGGTTGACGACGCCACGCAGCCTGTCCTGGACCCGCGCCACCTCATCCTCGTCCGCGGAGTCAGGGTCGGTCGGGAACAGCACCCGCCAGTGGTCCGGCGTGCGCAGCAAGACGAGCCACTCATCGGGGTCGAAGACGTAGTTGACGGCCGCAATCCCAGGAAGCAGGACCTCCAGGTCCTCGCGGGTCGAGACCACCAAGAACCGCTCCGGATACGTCAGTCCCTCAAAGGCCAGCCCCAGCGACTTGCGCACGGCCGAAGACGCACCATCGGCACCGATCAGCCAATGGCCCTCGTAGACCTCGCCGGCCGTGACTCGGACTCCGGTCGCGGTCTGCTCGACGTCGGTCACCCGCGCGTCATAGACGACCGAGCAGCCTTCGTGCGCCAGGAGCGCATCGCGCAGGATCGGAGTCAAGCGGCTCTGCTCGCACTGCACCCGATACGGATAAGGCGTGTCCCCGGCCAGGACTGACAGGTCGAGGTCGGCGATGACTCCGCCGGATCGGTCGCGGTACTGGAACGTTGTTGACGTGATGCCCTTGGCCAGCAGCGCTTCGAGCACGCCGAGGTCGGCGAGCATTTCCAGCGACGGCGGGTGAAAGGTCGAGGCACGACTCTCGGTAGCCAGGGCCGGACCCGCCTCCAACACCGTCACGGCCTGGCCGCGCCTCGCGAGAACCAGGGCAGCAGTCAGCCCGACCGGTCCTGCGCCGGCGACGAGGATCATGCGTACGTCCCTTCTCGGGCGAGGTCGTCGCCCTGACCGAGCAGGTCAGTGAGCTCGGACCAGGCAAGCCTGGGAACGGACTGCGCGGACGCCTCGCCGGCGATCGCGGCGTAGGTCGCCCGCGCCGCGTAGGCCATCGCGACCAACACCGACACGGGATGGATGACAAGCCGCACGCCATCGGCGAACAGGTCGTCGTCCGAGGCGATCGGACCGTCGCCGCCGGCTTCGGACCGGTTGAGCACCTGCGGGTGGTCGATCGCCAGCCCGCCGGCGGCGCCCTCGATGAAGACCAGATGCGCACCGGCTTCGGCGTAGGCCTCGGCCCGTCGCAGCGCCTCGTCAAGCCCCAAGACTGACAGCGCGTCGGTGCGTGCAATGACCTGTAGCGCACCCGTGTCCACGGCAGCACGCACCTTCGCGACGGCCTCCGCCAGCGGCAGGATTTCCTTGCCCACCAGGTGTCCGCACCGCTTGGGTGAGACCTGGTCCTCGAGTTGAAGCGCGGACACCCCAGCTCTGGCATAGGCCTCGGCAGTGCGCGCCACCTGCAACACCCCGCCGTAGCCGGTGTCAGCATCCGCGACCAGCGGGAGCTCGACGACGGACGTAATCCTCGCGGCGAGCCCGGCGATGTCGGAGCCATGCACGAAACCGAGGTCGGCGCGGCCCAACACGACTGCGCTCGCGACTGCCCCCGAGAGGTAGAGAACCTCGAAGCCGGCCTGCTGCGCGAGCAGCGCCGTCACCGGGTCTGCGACCCCCGGTGCGTGGACCAGCCGCGATGTGTCGAGCACTAGACGACCCCGGCCGCCTTCAGCCCAGCGACCTTCGCCTCGTCGTAGCCGAGCAGGTCGATGAGGACAGCATCAGTGTGCTCGCCGAGCTCTGGACCGACCCAGCGCACCTCGCCGGGGGTGTCCGAGAGTTTGGGGAAGGCACCCTGCATCCTGATGTCGCCGAACATCGGGTGGGCAATCTTGATGATGGCCTCGCGGGCCGCAATGTGGGTGTCCTCGAGCATCTCCTTGGCCCGGTAAACCAGGCCGGTCGGGACGCCGAACTCCTCCATGATCTCCATGACCTTCGACGAATCGAGGGTGCTGGTCCATTCGCCGATGAGGACGTCGAGCTCCTCCTGCGTCGCGCCGCGCGCAGCGTGCGTTGCGTAGCGCGGATCTTCGCCGAGCTCTGGTCGGCCCATGGCCTCAGCGAGCCGCTTGAAGACCGTGTCCTGGTTGCCGGCGATCAGCACGCCAACGCCGTCGGCGGTCGGATAGACGTTGGACGGCGCGACGTTGGGGATGATGGCGCCGGTCCGCTCCCGGACGTAGCCGACGACGTCGAACTCAGTGATAAGCGACTCCATGACGCCCATCACCGCTTCGTAGATCGCCGAGTCGACAACCTGCCCACGGCCGGTGCGCTCCCTGGCGTGCAGGGCGATAAGTCCCCCGAGGGTGGCGAAGATTGCCGCGAGCGTGTCGCCGATAGAGATGCCGGCGCGCGAGGGCTGGCGATCGGGCTCACCCATAACGTAGCGAAGACCACCCATGGCCTCACCGATCGAGCCGTAGCCAGCTTGCTTGGACTTCGGGCCGGTCTGACCAAAGCCGCTGACCCGCAGGATCACCAGTTTGGGGTTGATCTCCCAGAGCGACTCGGGGCTGAGGTTCCAACGTTCGAGGGTGCCGGGGCGAAAATTCTCGATCAGTACGTCAGCCTTGGCCACCAGATCACGCACCAACTGCTGGCCGTCGGGCGTACGCAGGTCGCAGGTCACTGACCGCTTGCCGCGGGCCACGATCGGCCACCACAGACTCTTACCGTGCGGCTTCTCCCGGCCCCACTCGCGCATCGGGTCACCGACGCCCGGCGGCTCGAGCTTGACGACATCAGCGCCGAAGTCGGCGAACAACTGTCCGGCGAAGGGACCGGCCAGCAGCTGGCCCATCTCGATGACGCGCAGGTCTTCCAGGGCGGCACTCATGTCACTTGCTCCGTAGGCTCAGCACCGCAGCAGGCGGTGTGGTGGTCCAGCTCGCCAGGGTCTGCGCGGCAGCGGTGTCGTGACGCAGGCTCGCGCCCAGGAAGAGCGCCAGGCCATCAGCCAGGGCAGCCCTCGCCTCGTCCTCGTCGGCCGTCGCCGGCTCGTCGAGGAAGGCGCGCGCACTGGTGAGGTCGAGCGGGTGCGCGACCGTGAAGTGGTTGGCCCCCCGCAACACCAGGTGGTGCACGTCGCCGCGCCCGCCCGTGAAGGATCGGTCGTACGTCCGCTCTACCGGATCGACGCGGTCGCCGCCGGTCTCCTCGCCGTAGCGGACCGCGCTTGCGGCCATGACGCCGTCATACTCGCCGGTCGCGAGGAAAACGGCGACGTCGTCGGAGAGGTCGAGGACGTGGCCAACTGGCCAACCGAGCATCGTGCTGGCCATGGCATGCGCGCCGTAGGTGAAGACCGCGCGGACCTGCGGGAACCAGGTCGGGTTGGCCGACTGCAGCACTACCGTGCCGCCACCGGAGTGTCCACCCAGCGCGACGCTGTCGAGGTCGAGCAGTCCCTGTAGCGGCGCCCCGAGCTGGGCCAGCGCGTCGAGGATCGGCTGCACCGCCGTCCCGGACGGGGCGGAGCCAAATGTCTCGGGCTTGATCATGGCCACGTCGATGCCCGGGCTTACCGCGACGCCAGCGCCGAACACCTCTTCGACCAACGTGAAGGTGACGACGGCATAGCCGCGGCTCGCCAGATTCTCGGCAAGCCAGCGGTAGCTCTCGCCGGAGACGTTGATGCCGTTGAACAGCACAACCACCGGATACGGAGCCAGCGCAGCGTCCGCGGCCACCATTCCGGTCATCCGCTCGGCCTGGTCGCCGGTGGGCGCCGCCGGATAGAAGACCTTCAGGTGCACGGTGTCGTAGGGCGCCTCATTGCCAGGAACGTTGCAGGCGGCGTGGATCGCGCGAACGGTCATGGCCGCGGCAGAGCGCGACTGCCGCCCCACAGGGTGCTCACGAGGTCCTTCGTCATCTCCTCGCCGAAGTACTTCACTCCCATGACATTGGCCGGGTCGCGCTCAGCAATGTTGCGGCGGACCGCCTCGTCGCGGTCCCGCAGCGCCGAGCGTTCGTCCTCGGGCACGGCCGGGGCCTCATCGACCCACTGCAGCCATCGATCCAGCCGCGCGTGTGCGAGTTCGCGGGTGAGCGCCAGCGACTGCTCAAGGTCGGTGCAGGACCAGCAGTGCGAGGTGTTGGTCAGTGACTCGCGTACGTGCAGGGAGTGGCTGACGAACGGGTCGATCCCGTGCCGCGCGCGGACATCGAGGTGCTCGGCATTGAGTGGCTCGTAATAAGTGTCGAGATAGTCGAGGTCGACGAGCAGGTCGGCGCGCGGCAGGTAATCGAGGTAGCACCACACCTGCGGAAAGGTGCCGAACGCCAGCCCGAAGTGCGGGACGCGGATCTGCGGGCCCAGCCAGATTGTCAGGTGCAGGTTGGTGAACGAC
Organism: Mycobacteriales bacterium; assembly: GCA_046596735.1. Taxonomy (GTDB): domain Bacteria; phylum Actinomycetota; class Actinomycetes; order Mycobacteriales; family SCTD01; genus RYN-124. The sequence goes on from JBKJLP010000410.1 coordinate 9,149, forward strand.
GCGGTGGGGTTGGCGATCCAAGAGTGGATCATCCAGTCGATTTCGGGGCCGGAGTAGCCGCGAATCGTGCCCGTCGGACCGTCGCCGCTGTAACTCTCGAACTGCTCCGTGCTCGCATCGCGGTTTAGCGTGAAGCGCTTTTGGACTTTGTCGACGAGCTCCTGGACCAGGGTGGCCAGCGCTTCGTAGGCTGGAGTCACATCGACTGTTTCGCCGGACTCGGCCACGAATTGCTCGACCGACTTGATCGTCTCTGCCACGACTACGCCTCTGTTTCGCTGAGCGGAACGTCCGTCTACCTAGCGAAACTTACCGCTCGGTCAAGACCGAGGCAAGCGCCCAGGGCCGTCCGTCCACGACGTCGGTGCCGCGGCTGACGAAACGATTAGCCGTCGCCGCGGGATGCACAGCAGCGACCAGCATTGAGCCGTCGCGCGGAGCCGCGTTGACCACGGGGAAGTTGATCGTCCCGTCGAAGTCGCGTTCCCACGGCGTCCACAGCGTGAAGTCCTGCTGCGCCGCAATCACCATGCCGTGGCCGGCCTCGGTCACTCGGCTCGCGGCGACCAGGTTGATCCGGTTCTCCGCCGCCCGCTCCACCAGCCCGGTACGCACTTCCCAGGCTTCTAATGCGGAGTACGGAGCCGCGACGACCTCAGCCCCGGCGATCGCCGCGAGCCGCACTGCCTCGGGGTAAAGCAGGTCGTCGCCGACGAGCAGCGCCACGCGACCTACCTCTGTGCTGACGACGGCGACCTCGTTTGCCAGCACGGTCGCCCACGGATGACGGGCGCTCGCGTGCAGCGCGACCTGCTCGTGGGTCCCCACGGGCGAGACGGCGACGGCGACGTGCGCGTACTCGTCCCCGACCCGACGCACGATCGACGTCACGACCACCGCGTCGCAGCGCAAGGTATCGAGGAAATCCTCGGCCGCATCGGCCAGTGCGCCTGGGTCGTCCGTCGTGCCCTCCGCGGTCTGCGCCAACTCCGGGAGCACCACCAGTCGCGCACCCTCGGAGAGAGCCTTGCCGAGATCGGCTGGGTCGGTGAGGACGGCCGCCAGCACTTCGATCGGACCGGGCTGACGCGGCACCGCGCGAGGCTCCTGCGCCACCGGAGCGTATGCCTCACCGCGTCGCGCCGCCATGACGTCGGTGCCGTCGGGCCGGCACTTGTCGGCTGCCAGGGAAACATCGATGTCGGCGACGATGACGGCCTCGCCGTGACGCGGTGCGATCGCGACGACCGTGCCGTCCGGCGCAACGATCTGGCTCTCCCCCGCGCCCTGCAACCAGTCTTGGTCGATCCCGAGTTGGGACGCGACGTGCTCGCGGGTGCCGTCTGGGATGAGGTAGCCGACCTTGTTGGCGGCCACGACCCACACCTTGTTCTCAGCCGCCCGGACCGGGACGTGCAACGACGCCTCGTCGAGGGCAAAGGAGTTGAGGCTGTTGAGCAACAGGTGCGCGCCGCGGACGGCCAGCATTCGCGGGGTCTCGAAGATGACGCCGTCCATGCAGCTGTAGAGGCCCACCGGCCCAAACGGCGTGTCCAGCACCGGACTGTCCTCGGTGCCCTCGCTGATGTGCAGCCGCTCGCCGCCCATCAGGACCTGCTTGTCACTGGTGCCGACGATCGCGCCGGTCGCGTCGAGCAGCACGTTGGTGTCGGTGAGCCGGCCGGGCTCGCGGCGGACCGTGACGTTGAGCATCACCCAGACTCCGGCGGCCCGCGCCTTGTCCGCCACGGCCGTGACGAACGGGCCATCGAGGTCACAGGCGACATCCCAGGCCTGTGCGTCGTCGGTGTACCAACTCGGGTGGTTGCAGAACTCCGGCAGCACGACGAGCTCTGCGCCCTGACCGACGGCTTCGTCGACCATGCGCAGCAGGGTCGCCAGGTTGGCGTCCACCTCAGGTCCGGTCGCGAACTGGACGGCGGCGACGCGGACCATGATGACGGCTCCTCGAGAGTTTTGGAACGGTGTTCCTTTGTGCGAAACTGTCGGCTCCGGTCCCTGACCTGTCAAGGAGCACGCGTGCTGGGCAGCCCGATCGGCGCCGTCGTCGGCGCCACCGACCTGGCTGAGACGGCTGCCTTCTTACAGACCTTCGACCTCGCGATCGTGGACAGCGGCCCTGACCACATCGACCTGGCCGCCGCGAGCGCGCCGCGTGGTCGCGTCCGCATCGTGCGGGCCCAGGCCGGTCCTTCGCGGGGACCGTACGACGGTGGCCTCGCAGCGCTGGACTTCTACGTACGCACCATCGGTGTGCGCGCTTCGGTGCAGATCGACCTGGGACCGCTCGTGATGCACCAGGCCCGCGTTGCTGGACCCGACGGCCTGCCGGTCGTCCTCATCGAGGCCAATCACCGACGCCCTTCGCGGCTGGACACCACCGACGCGGACTACTCCGAAGCCCACAGTCTGGTGTGGGTGGTCCCGGACGTCGGCCAGACGGTTGCCTTCTTCACCGCCGCCGGCCTGGCGTGCGCCTTCGACGTCCCGCTCGAGTCGCCTGCGGTGGCGGAGATCATGGGCCTGCCTCAGCCCGGGCCAGTACGCATGGCGATGGTCAGTGATGCCGAGTTTTCGCCGATGCGCCTTGAGTTGTTTGGCTTCCCTGGCCGGGAGACCCCCGCGTCAGATGCGCTGCCCTTGGCCGGTCGCGCGTGGCCGGTGTTCGAGGTAGCCGACCTCAGCGCCGCCCTTTCGCTCCCCTGGGTTTCCGTCGGCGAGGTCATCGAGGGGACCGCGCGCTGCGTCGCCCCCGGAGGCGTACTCGTGGAGCTCTGGTCCTGATGCGCGTCCGTGCCGTCTATGACGCGGTGACGGTGCCGGGGGTCGAGGCCCCTTACGCCACAGCGCAACTCGTCGTGCACTATCCCGCCGTTGCCGCCGACGGCGATCCCACGTTGGGCATCGTCAAGCCAGCACAGGACCGACTTCCGGTCTTGCTGCTGGCCGGGAACTTCAACTGCCCACCCGAGCTCTACGCTTGGCTCGCCAAGCGGCTCGCCGCTGCTGGGATCGCCGTGGTCACTTGGCAGTGGGTCGCACCGCTGTTCGGCGGGCGGGCCGGCATCAACACGGGCATCGACATGGAAGCCGTCACGCCGCAGACCTTCGGCTCCCGCCTCCCCTCCCGGCTGCTGCCAGCCGTCATCCGGCGGCTCCCGGACATAGCCGACGTTGGACCCTCCCTCGACCTGACCCGCCTCGCCCTCGGCGGCCACTCGGCCGGCGGCACCCTTGCCCTGCTCTGCTCCTCCTGGCTGGGGCTTCCCGCGTTTTCGTACGGCGGACACACCCGGGCCCAGGTCCCGCAAGGGTTCGGCGAGGACCACTACCTCGCCCTCGGCGACGGTCCGCCGCTTCTGCTGATGGGCGGCGCCGAAGACGGCATCGGCGACGCGATCGCCCTCAGCCAGACCGGACGCGACTCCGGCGGTCATCCGATGGAACTCACCGCGCTGCGCGCCGTGCCCAACAGCCGATCGTGCGAGGTGGTGATCGTCGATGGCGCCAACCACTACAGCTTCTGTGAGGACTACGACGGCGCCTCCGGTCGGGGCTACCTCGAAGCTGCCGCCACCGGGAATCCCGCCGCGATCCGCGAGCGGATCGGCCAACTTGTCCAGCGTTTTCTCGAAGGAGTGTGGTCAGAGTGAGCAACGTCCGCGTGAGCACCGTCGCCGTCCTGGTGGCCTTGACCTTCGTCGGCAATCCCGCCATTGCCGGACCGGCGAAGAGCGGCTGGACGGAGGAGGTCGTCGGCGTTCTGCCGGGCGCTGCCTTCTCCACCGTCGGCGACCTCGACGGCGATCGACAGCCCGAGATTGTGGCGACGAGCTTCGGCAAGGTCAGCGGCTTCGGTCCTACCGGGGGCGGGACCGTCGCGTCGTACCGCCTCACGGGTAAGCGCTGGGTGCGCACGGACATCATCCGGCCCTCCGATGGCATCCAGTTCCCTGCCGAGCCGACGTTGACCGATGTCGACGGCGACGGGCTCACCGATCTCATCGAACCCGCCGGCTTCTTTATCTGCTCGCCGTGCGGCTCGCTGTCGTGGTGGCAGCAGAAGCCGCGCGGGACGTGGACGCGACATGACCTCGTACCGGTGGGCAACCCGGCCTTTTTTCACAAGGCTGAGGTCGTCGACCTCGACGGCGACGGGATCCGCGACCTACTCACGGTCGGCGAAACACCAACCACGGCGACAACGATGGTCTTCCCGGGAGTCAAAGGCGGCTTCAGCACGACTCCGGTCGTCCTCGGCGAAGGCCTCGGCTCGCTGCCCACCGTCGCCGATGTGGACGGTGACGGAGACCTCGATGTCGCCAGCGCGCAGTACTTCAGCCGCAATGGCTCGTTCGCCTGGCTCGAGCACCTCGGCGGGCCCGGTGTCGGCGCCTGGACCAAGCACGTGATGGTGGCGGATCTGGGTGGCTCGATTCAGCTGTCCAAGGTTCCTGGCATCGGGTGGGTCGGCACCAACCACACCAACACGACCAGCGGCCCGCCCGGCACGGCCAAGGAGGGCGTTTACCTGCTCACCCCCGGCAGCGACCCCCGGCTGCCGTGGTCGGCGCGAATGATCTCGACCGGCATCGTGTCGCGCGCCGACACCGGTGGCGGTCAGCAGCAGGGCGCCCCCGGCGTCTTCGGCTGGGGCGACTTCGACGGCGACGGCGACACCGACCTCGCGGTCAGCGGCGACGGCGACAAGCACCTCTATCTGCTGCGCCAGACGGCCCGTGGGGTCTTTCATACCGAGGTCATCGCCAACGAGCGCGGCCAGGCGGGTGGCGGCGTCATCTTCTGTCTGCGGGGGACCCGTCCGGCGGCGCTGTTCTCCTCGTACGACGCTGGGCTGGTCGCGCTCTACCGCGCTCGCTGACGCTCTGACCCGTTCAGCAATCCGCACAGCACCTTGTTGAACCCAGACGCGTCTTCCCAAAACGGCACGTGACCACCAGGGACCTCGACGTAGGCCGCCCCTGCAGCAGCAGCGGACGCCCGCACTGCCGCTGGCGGTGCGACCGCGTCCTGCGCACCGGTTACGAACGCGACCGGCATGGTCAGCCTGGACAGGTCCACCAGGTCGTACTCCCGGATCCGGGCGGCCGGTCCGGTGGCCGAGGGCGACGGGTTCAACGCCCCGACGAGTTGATAGAGGTAGGCGAGATCGGTGTCCCACGCGCCATGCGTCAGCGACGCCGGTCGAGCTAACTCCTGGGCCGGCCAGCCCTTGGCCGCGAGGTCTGCGGTGAAGCGCTCCCAGTGCTGCTCGACCTCCGGCGGGAAGACCCCCGCGACGGAGGACACCACGACGACCGACGCGGTCGCCATGGGATGGGTGGCCGCATAGCGCAGCGCCGTCCAGCCGCCCAGCGAGTGTCCGACGACATGCCACGTCGGCAGGTCAAGGTGCCGGCGCACGGCTTCGAGGTCTGCAGCACCGGCCACCGGGCCGGATTGATCAGCGCGGTCGGTCGACCGTCCCGCGCCGCGCGCCTCGACGACCACGACGGTGAAGTCGCGAGCTAGCGGGACGACCTGCTGCCACCACGTCGCGCGGTTGCCCCCCGCGCCGTGCAGCAGAACGACAGCAGGTCCGGCTCCGCAGACCTCCACGCCGATCCGCTCGCCATCGTGCTCGACGAGCAGCGCCTCGCGGCGGGTCACGCTGGGAAGCCCTCCACGCCAACAACCTGCTCGCCGGTGAAGAAGGTGATGGTCTCGATCGTGCCCTCGGCGCCCAGTCCGGATAGCCCCCACGCCGGTCGCGGCGCCATCAGGTGGAGCGACAACGGCGAGACGCCGTTGACCTTCACGCCACCAGCGCGCAACCGCGAAGCCAGCGCGAGCGCTCCATCGATATCAGTGCCGACCACGTAGGCCTCTAGGCCGTACGGCGTGCCGTTCGCAATCGCGACCGCCTCGTCCAAGGAGTCGTACGGGTGCACAGTCGCGACCGGTCCGAAGACTTCGTGTAGCGCGTCCTCGGGGTCGACCCCGGTGATCAGGGTCGGCGCGAGGAAGTTGCCACCGAGCGCGGGAAGCGGAGTGGCGGTGTGCGCTTTGCCGCCTAGGGCCTCGATGCGCGTACGCAGGTGCGCCAGGTGGCCGCTGTGCACGATCGGCCCCATCTGCGTGCCTTCGTCGAGGCAGTGTCCGAGGCGGACGTCAGCGAGCTGAGCCAGGGTCGCGGCGAGCAGTTCGTCGGCCAACGCGGCCGGCACGACCAGGCGACCCAGGGAGCGGCACCACTGCCCGTTGAGCGTCGTCATCAGACCGACGACCGCCGCAGCGGCCTGCTTGACGTCGGCATCCGGCATGACCACCAGAGCGTTGTGACCACCGAGCTCGAGCTGGACCGGTCGCAGGGTCTCCACCGATGCCGCCGCGATCGAACGGCCGCCGCCCAGCCCCCCGGTAAAGGAGACCGCGCGGATCCGCGGGTCGGCGACCAACTGCACCCCAGCATCGACTGCGCCGTGGACCAGCTGAAAAACGCCTGCTGGCAAGCCGATCTCGACGGCAGCATCCGCGAGTGCACCGCTGCCGTGCGGAGCAAACTCGCTGGGCTTGAGGATGACCGGGCATCCCGCGCCCAGGGCGGAGGCGACCTTGTGAGCGGCCATGGGCGCAGGCGCATTCCACGGCACGAGGCACAGCGCCGGACCGAGCGGCAGTCGCCGGACAACCACGTCACCGACCGGGCCGTCGTAGGTCCGAGTGAGCAGTCCCGCGCGCAACTGCTCAGCGACCAAGCGGAAGGCCGCGTGGACGATGAACGAGAGCATCGACGTCTGACTGATCGGCGCACCCGTCGTCAGCGACTCGAGCCGGGCCACCTCGGCGCACCGAGACGCCAGCGCCTCGGCGTACCGGTCTAGCCAGTCGGCTCGCTCCTGTGCAGACAGCCCCGACCAGGTGCCATTTTCATGCACCCGCTGGGCGGCCGCGACCGCGCGATCCAACGTGGCCACGTCCGTCGCCAGCTGAGCCTGCACGCGCTCGCCGGTGTTGGGGTCCTCAAGCCAGGTGCCGAGCTCCACCGAGGGGGTCGAGCGCTCACCGTCGACCAGGTCGGACAGCAGGGGCAGGGTCACAGCAGGGCTCCTTGCAGACGGAGGTCGAGACTGTCGACCAGCAGCGTGATGGCAGAGCGGTCCAGGGATCCGGGGCCGAGATCGAGCCGGGAGACGCCGCTCTTGAGGACAGTGAGCAGGTTGGCCTGACCGAGGCCCGCGTCGCAGACGCGGACGGCCAGCGGCACCGGACGCACGGCCGGTACTGCCTCACGGCAGCCCTCCCGCACCTGCACCGGAGTCGCGTCGCCGTCGGCCACCAAGACGACCTCGTCCGGTCCCAGCGTCACCAAGGTGCGGAGTGCGTCGGCCAGGACAGACGCCGCAACGGAGAAGGCTCCGTGGACCAGGACGCGCGGGCGTCGGTGCAGGTCGGTCGCCTCCTGCAGCTGCCCGACAGCGGCGGCCAGTGAGCCGTCCTCGCCGGCGACGACCACGACATCGGTCGGGTCGGGCTCGACCAAGACGACCTCGTCCGGCAGCTGGTCGGCAAACTGGCCCCACGTCCGCGAGTGATAGAGCAACGGCGAGGTCGTACGCGGAGTGTCCGCGGCCAGCACCTCGCCCACGAAGATCGTGTGGTCCCCGCCGTCGTAGGCGTGCAGCACCCGGCAGTCCAGCCAGCCGAGCGCGTCACCGAGCAGCGGGACTCCGGTCTGCGCGGTGACCCAGTCGTGGTCCGCGAACCGGTCGCTGCCCGCCTCGTAGCGCGCGAAAGCCATCCCCAGCGCGGCGTGGTCCTTGCCCAAGATCGTCACGCCGAACACGCCGGCGCCATGGACGAGGTCGTGCGCGAACGCGCTGCGAGCCAGACAGACCGACACCAGCGGCGGATCGAGGCTGACACTGCTGAACGAACTCGCGGTCACGCCGTACGACTGACCTTCGTGCATCGTGGTGACCAGGGTGACGCCGGTGGGCCACTGTCCCAGGACGGCGCGAAAGGCGGCTGCGTCGACGGTGCCGATAGTGGCCTCCTCGGGATCGGCTGGCACGCACTCTAGAGCACGTGTCCCTTCCAACGGAACACTGTTCCAGATACAGTCCGCCCATGGCACTCACCGCAGAACGACTCATCGAGGACCTCACCGATGACGAGCGGGCCCGCGCGGCCGTCGTCGAAGAGGTGCTGCCGGCTATCCGCGACCTGGCCGCCGACGCCGACGCCGCAGGCGAGTTTCCGGAGGCGCATGTACGCCTGTTCCGGGAATCCGGCCTGCTCGGTCTCGTGGTCCCCAAGGAGTACGGCGGGATGGGCGGTGGACTGCGCGACCTCACCGCCACGACGTACGCCCTCGGGACCGTCTGCGGATCGACCGCTCTGTCGTTCTTCTTTCACTCCTCCTCCAGCAGTCGCGGCCTGCTGCCGCTCGCCGCTATCGACGCCGACCTCTACACCGACGAGGAGGTGCCGGTCGTCCGCGCCTTCGCCGAGAAGGTTCTCTACGGCCTGGGTCGCGATCGGCTGTGGATCGGCAACTTCGCCAGCGAGGCCGTCAAGGCCAGCAACGCCAACGTCCTGATCCAGACGACAGCCACTCGGGTCGACGGAGGCTGGGAGTTGCGTGGCGAGAAGTCCTTCGGCTGCCTCACCGGCACCGCCGACTACTACCTCGTGACCGCGCGCCGCGACGACCTCGAGGGCATGGACTCGCTGTGCCTGTTCCTTGTGGACCGGACCAAGCCCGGCGTACGCAACCGCACCCGATGGAACGGTCTGGGCATGCGTGCCTCGGCCAACCACGGCATCGTCCTCGAGGGCGCCTTCGTCCCCGACGACATGGCGCTGACCATCCCCGGTGGCTTCGCCAGGGCGACGCAGGTCAGCCGTGGATCGTGGGTCGGCAACCAGGTAGCGATCGCGGCGATCTACGCCGGTATCGCCCGCGGTGCCTACGAGTACGCCCTCAACCGCACGATGGGGCAGACGTTCGCCGACACGGGAGCGCCCATCGCCAGCAGCCCGATGCACCAGGTCTTCATTGGCCAGGCTGAGGAAAAGCTCGAGAGCGCCCATCTGTGGCTGCGCCGTCAACTTCTGCTGGAAGCAAGCGATCCGCCGGTGCAGCCCAAGGCGGAAGTCGTGAAGAACTGGCGGCTGTCCAAGGGCGCAATCTGCGAGGACTCGTTCACCGTGGTCACGACCGCCTTCCAGATGTGCGGTACATCCGCCGCCGTGATGGACGGCCCACTCGGACGCGCGATGCGCGACGCCGCGATGGGGCTGGTGCAGGCCTTCCCGTCCACCCGCGGCCGGCTCGACACGGCCAAGACCGTCGTTGAGGGACGGGGCTACGCCGGCCTCGCCACGCTCGACAAGAAGTAACGGCGGCTGCGCGGTGATCACGTACTGGGGAGTGACGCTCGCCGCGGGCGTGACGC
>JBKJLP010000095.1:0-2585 GCA_046596735.1 Mycobacteriales bacterium
GCCAACACCACCGATGTACGACGCCTGGTGGCCAAGCTGATCCCCGAGATCGAGGCAGACCTCAACCCCGAGTTGATGCAGGAGCGACTCGACCAGGCCAAGACCGAACGCGACGTGTGGCAGCACGACCGGGGCGATGGGATCGTCGGCGTCACCGGCACGATGGATCTGCTCGCCGGCCGCCGCTGGGCCTCGGACTTCGACGAGCTCTGCCGGGCCCAGAAGATCGCCGACGACAAGGCGGGGATCAAACGCACCGCGGCGCAACGGCGAGCTGATGTGTTCGCCCAGCTCCCCTCCCGCTTCCTGGCCCTGGTGCTCGCGATCCAACGCGGCCAGACCGAGCAGTTGCGCGCCCTGGCCCTCGCCGACCCAGAGCTGGCCGATGACCTCGAAGCCCTCGCCGCCGACCTTCCCTGCGTGGCCGACCACGACGGGTCGATCCCCGACGGCCCTGAACCGGCCGACTTCGATCTGGTCCACGAGGAGCTGATCAACCCGGAGCAGGTCAACGCGGAGCTGGTCGACATCGACCAGGAGCCCTCCTCGGCGCCTGACCTGCCGACGGACCTTTTCGATGACGTGCCGTTGCCGTCGGAGCCGCCACCGGACTGGACCCTCGAGGCGGACCCTCCGGAACAGCCGTCGCACTGGACCGAGTTGAGCTGGCTCGAGCTGGCCTCCACGATCCTCAACCTGCCCGTCAAGAACCCACAGGTGCTGTACGCGCACATCCCAGTGACCACCCTGCTCGAGCAGGACAACCGCACCGGCACCGTCGAAGGGGCCGGGGGCGGAGCTCTGCCCGCCCACCACGCCCGGATGTTGCTGCCCACAGCCGACCTCCGCCGGGTCTTCGTGGATCCCACCAGCGGCGTCCCGATCGGCGTCGACCCGCAGGTCATCCGCGCTCATCGGGCCGCTCCGGCCCGCGACCAGCGCCTCGAGGATCTGCTGACGCCGTTCGTGCTGCGCGACGTCGCCCAGCCGCAGCACGATCCGAGCGGCCGCCTCCGACGGTTCATCGAGCTTCGCGACCAGCACTGCACCGGCATCGGTTGCTCACAACCCGCCGGGCGCTGCGACCTGGACCACGAACTCGCCCACCCCGCAGGGCCCACCGCGTCGTGGAACCTCAGCGCCAAAAGCGCCCGGTGTCACCGCGCCAAACATGCCGGCTGGACGGTCACCCGCCACGATCCTGACTCTCACGACGACTCTCACGACGGACCGCAACACGGCCACACCACCTGGACCAGCCCGCTCGGCCACAGCTACACCCGGCTGAGCGCCTGGCTGCACATCGGGCCCGGATCCACCACCGTCAGATCGCTTGCCGGGGCCAACACGATCACCGAAATCGACCTGGTCGGGCACCGCCAAGCCGCCTGACCATCCGGCCACGACTGCCCCCCGGTCGCTTGGCCAGGGTGCGGCAGAATCGTCGCGTGAGCGAAACTCGCGGCCGCCGTGCTGCCACTGATCAGAACCCGCGCTCACCTCAGCCGTTGGACCACCGCCGCCGGCCACGGCTGATGCAGGAGTTGGACCGAGCAGGGGTCCCCTGACGCCCAGCTCGACTGGCTAGCGACAGGTTACGGGACCGTAGGTTACGCTTGCGTAGATCACGACGCGGCGAGGAGCCCCCATGACCCAGCTGTTCGACACCCCGGTCACCACGATCGACCACGACTCGGACGACAGCCGGCCGCTTCAGCAGATCCCGACGACTGAGTTCAAGGCCCGCTGGGAACAGGTGGCGCTGGCCATCTTCATCGTCGTACCGCTGCTGGCTGTGTTGGGTGCGGGCTTTGTCCTGTGGGGCACGGGGCTGAGCTGGGTCGACATCTCACTTGCCGTGGTGTTCTACGCGATCAGCGGGCACGGCATCACCGTCGGCTTCCACCGCTACTTCACGCACGGGTCGTTCAAAGCGTCGCGGCCACTGCGAATCGCCTTGGCGGTAGCCGGATCCTTGGCGATCCAGGGCCCGGTGACGCGCTGGGTCGCCGACCACCGGCGGCACCACGCGTTCAGCGACGAGGAAGGCGACCCGCACAGCCCGTGGCGCTACGGCGAGTCGTTTCGCGGCCTGAGCAAAGGCCTGTTCCACGCCCATGTCGGGTGGCTGTTCGACGTCGAGCAGACCGATCAGAAGCGGTTCGCCCCCGACCTGCTGGCTGACAAAGACATCGCCCGGGTCGCCCGGTTCTTTCCCGCCCTCGTGGCTTTTTCGCTGCTCGCACCTGCGCTTCTCGGCGGGCTGATCACGATGAGCTGGATGGGCGCGCTGACGGCCTACTTCTGGGCCTCGGTCATCCGGATCGGACTGCTGCATCACGTGACGTGGTCGATCAACTCGATCTGCCACACCTGGGGCCAGCGGCCGTTCGTCACCAAGGACCGCGCGGTCAACGTGTGGTGGCTCGCGTTCATCGCGATGGGTGAGAGCTGGCACAACCTGCACCACGCCGACCCGACCTGCGCGCGGCACGGCGTGGACAAGGGACAGATCGACAGCAGCGCCCGCATCATCTGGGTCTTCGAGAAGCTCGGGTGGGCTTGGGACGTGCGCTGGCCACGGG
>JBKJLP010000096.1:0-6124 GCA_046596735.1 Mycobacteriales bacterium
GGCCGGCCTGGCCCGCCGCCGCCAGCATCTACAGACTGCGCGCGCCCTGGTCCAGGACCCCACCGAGCTCGATGCCCTGGCTGCCAGCGTGACCCTCGAACCTTCGGTGGAGGGCGCTCTCGCGGCCTGGCCAGCCCGCGTGCAGGAGTACTCCGGTGACGAGCTCGTCTACTCCGTACGCGGCAAGGAGATCCACACACCCCTGACCCGCGAGACGCTGTCCGGCAACCAGGTGCGACGGGTGTCGCTCCCCCGGACCACCGACCACGGCGAGCTCGTCGGCTTCCTGCGCCGGGAAAACCTGCCCGGCTATTTCCCCTTCACCGCAGGGGTTTTCCCGTTTAAGCGGGTCGGCGAGGCCCCGGCCCGGATGTTCGCTGGCGAGGGTGATGCCTTCCGTACCAACCGGCGCTTCCAGGTGCTCTCCGAGGGGCAGCCAGCGACGCGCCTCTCGACCGCCTTCGATTCGGTCACCCTTTACGGCCGCGACCCTGACCTGCGCCCGGACATCTACGGCAAGGTCGGCACCAGCGGCGTCTCGATCGCGACGCTGGACGACATGAAGGTCCTCTACGGCGGGTTCGACCTCTGCTCCCCCAGCACCTCGGTGAGCATGACCATCAACGGCCCCGCCCCGACCATCCTCGCGATGTTCCTCAACACCGCGATCGACCAGGAGCTCGCGAAGCGCCCCGACGAGGACCCGGCAGCGGTGCGCCAGTGGGTGCTGCAGAACGTCCGCGGCACCGTGCAGGCGGACATCCTCAAGGAGGACCAGGGGCAAAACACCTGCATCTTCTCGACCGAGTTTGCGTTGCGTGCCATGGCCGATATCCAGCAGTGGTTCGTCGAGCAGGAGGTCCGCAACTTCTACTCGGTGAGCATCTCCGGCTATCACATCGCCGAGGCCGGGGCGAACCCCATCAGCCAGCTCGCCTTCACCCTGGCCAACGGCTTCACCTACGTCGAGGCCTACCTGGCTCGAGGCATGCGCATCGACGACTTCGCGCCCAACCTGTCCTTCTTCTTCAGCAACGGCATGGACGCCGAATACACCGTCATCGGTCGCGTCGCCCGCCGGATCTGGGCCATCGCCATGAAGGATAAGTACGGCGCGAGCGAGCGTTCACAGAAGCTGAAGTACCACGTACAGACCTCCGGTCGATCGCTGCACGCGCAGGAGATGGCGTTCAACGACATCCGGACAACGCTGCAGGCACTCTGCGCTTTGTACGACAACGCCAACTCGTTGCACACCAACGCCTACGACGAGGCCGTCACCACACCGGCAGAGGAATCCGTACGTCGCGCGCTGGCCATCCAGATGGTCATCGATAAGGAGTGGGGCCTGTCGGCCAACGAGAACCCGTTGCAGGGCTCCTACGTCGTCGACGAGCTGACCGACCTGGTTGAGGAAGCTGTCCTTGCCGAGTTCGACAGGATCGCCGAGCGCGGTGGCGTGCTCGGGGCCATGGAAACCGGCTACCAGCGCGGTCGCATCCAGGACGAGTCGATGCTCTACGAGCACCGCAAGCACGACGGCTCGCTGCCGATCGTCGGTGTCAACACCTTCATCGCACCGGTCCGTGACACGGCTCCACCCACCGTGGAGTTGGCGCGGGCGACCGAGGCCGAGAAGACCTCGCAGCTGGATCGGCTGCATGCGTTCCACGAGGCGCACCGGCACGAGGCGCCAGCTGTGCTTGCGGCCTTGCAGCACGCGGCCATGGAAGGCGGAAACGTTTTCGCCGCCCTGATGGAGGCTGTCCGACACTGCTCGCTCGGCCAGATCAGCGAGGCGTTCTTCGAGGTGGGCGGCCAGTACCGCCGTAACGTCTGATGGATCCGATCGCGGCGGCACGCGACAACTGGGTCGCGGCCGGTTGGGAGGACGCTGCGGACGGCATGGTCGCCGTCACCTCGGTGATGCGGGCCCAACAGATCCTGCAGACGCGCGTCGACGAGGTGCTGCGCGATCTACATCTGACGTTTGCGCGGTACGAACTGCTGATGCTGCTGCACTTCAGCAGCCGCGGATCGCTGCCGCTGAAGAAGGCCAGCGACCGCCTACAGGTGCACCCCACCAGCGTCACCAACTCCGTCGACCGGCTCGAGGCGGCCGAGCTGGTTCGGCGACTCCCCCACCCCACGGACGGTCGCGCGACGCTCGTCGAGATCACCGACGAAGGGCGGCGCGTTGCCCTCAAGGCCACCGATGCCTTGAACAGCGCCGTGTTCCGCACCCCCGGGCTCAACCGTTCACACGTGGCGACGCTTGTCGGCGTGCTGGACGAACTGCGCCGCGGCGCGGGCGATCTCGATTGAGCGTCAGCGACCGGTAAACCGAGCCTCGCGTCGCTCGAGGAAGCTGAGTACGCCTTCGGCCGCGTCATCGCTACCAGTCAGCCCGGGCAGCAGCTGCTGCAGATGATCGGCGGCGGCCTGCTCGTCACCGCGAGCGGCGATCCGCGCGTTGGCCAGGGTGCCCTGTACGCCCAGCGGTGCTTGTGCGGCGATGAGTTGCGCGATGGCGGTGGCGCGAGCAAGTTGCTCCCCAGCGGGGACGACTTCTTGGACCAGGCCGATCCGCAGCGCCTCAGCGGCACCGAACTCCTCGCCGGTGAGCAGAAAACGCATGGCGTTTCCCCAACCCAACTGCCGGGGCGCCCGCACCGTGGCTCCACCGAACGGCAGGATTCCCCGGCCCACCTCCAACTGGCGGAACCTGACGTCGTCCGCAGCGATCACGATGTCGCTGGCCAGCGCCAGTTCGATCGACAGGGTGAAGGAGATCCCCTGTACGGCCATCACCACCGGCTTCGGCACGGGTGGACCCCACAACCCGAACGGGTCGTACGCCCCGACGCCGCCGAGAATCGCTGGTCCGCCCTCTTGTACGGCCGGCAGCACCTCGGCCAGGTCGAGCCCGGCCGAGAAGTGATCGCCGTGTCCAAAGACCACCCCGACGCGAATGTCGTCGTCGGAGGCCAGCTGCTCGTAGGCCGCCGCGACCTGGTGGATGGTTGCGAGGTCCCAGGCGTTGCGCTTGGCGGCGCGATCCACGCCGATGAGCAAGACGTGCCCGTCGCGTTCGACAGTCACCCGGTGGTCGGTCATGTGGCGCTCCTCGCCTCGACGAGGACCCAGCCTAGGGACCGCGTCAGCAGGTGTTGTTGCTCGTCCGTGCCGACAGGGCTATACCGTGCGGAGATGGACCTCCTGTTGTGGCTGCACATCAGCGCCGCCGTCTTCCTCATCGGCCCGTTGACTCTCGCGACGCTCGCCGCGCCGCGCTACATCAAGCAGGGGGCCGACGGCTTGCCGGTCCTGCGCTTTCTGCAGCGCACGGCGCGGATCTACGGCGGCGCGACCATCCTGGTAGCGCTCCTCGGACTGGGACTGGTCTCGGACAGATACTCCTTCGGGGACTTCTGGATCTCGTCCTCGCTGACGCTGTTCATCGTGGCGTTTGCGCTGCTGCTCACTCTCGTGGCGCCGGATCTGCGCCGCGCGGTCAGCCGCATCGACGGCGGTGAGAAGGCGACCGTCGAGGCGGGCCGCGTCCTCGGGGTATCGGCCGCGGTCGCCGTGATCTGGCTCGTGATCTTGCTGCTCATGGTTTACCAGCCCTGACGAGTTAACCCGGGTTCACGCCCGCCGTGAGCGGCGTGGATGATGCCCGTATGCGCCGCTTCGTCCTGGTCCCCGCTCTGCTGGTGACCGCGGGTCTTCTCGCCGGTCCGGTGGCCTCCGCTGCCGAGCCTGAGTCGTACGGCGACGTGCTCAACCTCCTGCCGCCGGGCAACGCCGGCAACGTCAACGCGCAGCAGTTGCTCACCCTCGGTCCCGGCAAGGTCGCGGGCGACCCCAGTTCGCTGCTCGGCGGCCTCCAGGACCCGCAGACCTACTTCACGCGGGCTACCCCCACATCTCCGTTCGGGTTCGCTGATCAGCTCGAGAAGTACGACGCCCTCAACGTCGGCGAGCCGGCAGCATTGCGCGACAGCGACCTGACCCGGTACTTCAAGAAGGCGCCGTTGGGCGTCGACCCCAAAGACGTCGTACGCACCGAACGTCCCAGGCCCGGCCTGGTGATCGAGTGGGATAAGGACTCCGTCCCGCATATCACCGGAGCTACCGACGCGGACGTCGCTTACGGCGCGGGCGTCGCGGTGATGGAGACCCGGATGTTCCTCACCGACGTGCTCCGCCATACCGGGGCCGCGACCATGTCGACGTTCGTCGGTCCCACCGACGCCGACATCGCCCAGGACGCCGCACAGTTACAGGTCGCGCCCTACACCGATGAGCAGCTCAACCAACAGATCGACAACTTCGCCAAAGCATCGCCCGACGCTGCGCGGCTGACCGGTGCGTTCGAGGCCTACCTGGCTGGCATCAACGACACCCAGTCGCGACTGTGCCCCGCGACGACCGCGTCGGTTCCCCTGCCGGGCAAACTCGGCCTGGGCTTCGGCGTTGACTGCCCGATCGAGTACGCCGCCCTGCAGCGCCCACCGGCCCCCTACACGCGCAAGGACGTGGTCTCGATTGCGTCCCTGGTCGGCGGCATTTTCGGCACCGGTGGCGGCGGCCAGTACACCAACGCCATCTTCCTGCAGCAGTTGCAGGAGAAGTACGGCAAGGATGCCGGACGCGCGATGTACAACGATCTGCGCAGCAAGAACGACCCCGAGGCGCCCACGACGATCGCGACCTCCACGCCCTACGGCGGACCGAGTGGCGTACGCGAGGACCTCCCCGGCGTCGCGTTGCCCGACCTACATCCGATGGCGACTCAACTCGGGACCGGCGCCATCATCAACAGCGATGGCTCGCTGTCGCCGCCGCCCGGTGGCGCCGCCGGCAACCATGGCAACGGCAGCACCACCGATCCCAAGCCGCGCAGTAAAACCAGCGTCCCGACGCCTTCCCCGGACCTGATCAAGCGTTACGGCGTCGATCCGAGGATCGAGGCAGACCGGGTCCGCGGCAGCCTTGAGCGTGCCCTGTCCGGCGAACTCATCGGCATGAGCAACGCCTTGCTCGTCGACGCCAAGCACTCCACCAACGGCCACCCCGTCGTGGTCTTCGGACCGCAGACCGGCTACTACGCGCCGCAGTTGCTGATGGAGCAGGAGTTGCGCGGACCGCGCATCGCCGCCCGCGGGGTGTCCTTCGCCGGCACCAACTTCATCGTCTCTCTCGGCCGCGGCGTCGACTACGCCTGGTCGGCCACGTCGCCGTACACCGACATCACCGACGTGGTGATCCAGCCGCTGTGCAACAAGGCCGGCGGGGCAGTCACCGTCGACGCCACCGACTACGTCGACGGCACCGGCGCGTGCGTCCCGATGGTCAACTACGCCCACACGCAGACGGCCTTTCCGACTCTCGCTGCTGGCGCTCCGCCACAGCAGATCTCGCTGCTCGTGCTGCGGACTGACCATGGCGTCGTCCGGTTGCGCACCACCGTCAAGGGCAAGCCCGTCGCGGTCGTGCATCAGCGGTCGACCTACATGCACGAGTCGGACTCGGTCCTCGGCTTCCTCAAACTCAACGACCCGTCCTTCACTAAGGACGCCAAGAGCTTCCAGCAGGCCGCGTCGAAGATCCAATACACGTTCAACTGGTTCTATGTCGACGACCGCGACATCGCCTATTACAGCTCCGCTCGCCTCCCCAAGCGCGCGCCGGGGACTGATCTGGACCTGCCGCACTGGGGCGCGAAGGCTTATGACTGGCAGGGCTTCGTTGGCTTCGACGGTCACCCCCAGGCCATCAATCCGGCCTCGGGCTACTTCGCCAACTGGAACAACAAGCTCGCACCTGATTTCGCCTCGTCCTCGCAGATCTACGGCGACGGTTCGGTCTACCGCAGCCGCACGTTGACCGACCGCATGAACGCCCTACTCAGCCACGGCAAGGTCAATCGCACGGACCTGGTGGCGGCGATGATCGACGCCGGCACCGTCGACGTGCGCGCCGCGTATGTCCTGCCGCATGTCTTGGATGTCGTCGGCACACCGGGCGACGCCCGCGACGCCGAAGCAGTGCGGCTGTTGCGGGCGTGGATCGCCGACGAAGCGCACCGGGTCGATCGGGACCGCACCGGCGGCTACGC
>JBKJLP010000341.1:0-2694 GCA_046596735.1 Mycobacteriales bacterium
AGCAGCACCGGCACCAGCGCCAGAGCCGGTCCGAGCCACGCGGCGGCGAGCCACGCCGGCCCGGGGACAGCGAGCCCGAGCAGCACGGTGACCGGCAGCACCGACATCAGGACGCCGATCGTGCGCAGCAGGATCAGCCTGGTGCGCCCGTACGGCGCGGTGGCCACCAGCGCCTCGAGGGGGTCCTGGCGAGGGCCGTAGGCAGCCGCGACACCGAGCACCGGCGCCAGGGGCGCCACGAGCAGGAACGGCGCGAGCGCCGTCCCGCCGGACGCGTAGGCGGCCAGCGTCGCGAAGGACAGCGACAAGAAGGCACCGACCAGCCAGGCGCCGCGCAAGGATGCCGCCGAGGCGAGCAGCACCACCGTGGGCTCCGGCAGGCCCAGCCGCCGGGCGACGCGCATCGGAAGGGGCAGGGTCGGGCGCTCGACGCCGTGGCGGATGCCGGCCCAGGTGCGCTCCAGCAGCTGTGGCGCGACCAGGCGTCCCACCGTGGCCCGGCAGGTCTCGCACCGGCTGACGTGCTGCTCAACCGAGGCGCCGGTGACGGCGTCGAGGGCGCCGGCGAGGTATCTCGACAGCAGCACCGGGTCGGCGTGCCACTCTTCGGTCTTGGTCATCGCCAGCCCTCCTGGGGTTCGGTGAGCGTCGCCCTGAGCTGTGCCTTGGCGCGGTGGAGCCGGGTCTTCACGGTGTTCTCGCGGAACCCGAGAAGTCGTCCCGCCTCCTTGGTGGTCAGGCCGTCGAGCACGACGGCCTGCACCACCGATCGGAACTCCGGCGACAGGCGTCGCAGCCCCGCCGCCAGGTCGCCGTACTCGACCCCGAGCAGCACCTGGTCCTCGGCGGACGGCATCACCTGCTGCAGCGCCGGCAACACGTCCCAGTCAGGGATGAGCACCACGTCCCGGCGGGAACGTAGCCGCGAGACCATCCGCCGGAACGCGATCCCCCACAGCCACGCACCGACCTCGCCGTCGTGACGGAACCGCCGCGCGTCCTTCCAGAGCGCGACGAAGGTGTCCTGCACGACCTCGACAACGACCTCGGGATCGTTGCAGCGGCGGAGGAGCCGGGCGTGGAGCCAGGCGCCGTGCCGCTCGTACAGCTCCCGCAGCGCACCAGAGTCCCCGTCCGCGACCGCAGCGACCAGCGCCGCGTCGGTCACGATCGGGGCGGTGCTCATGACCTCATTGTCGCCACGACGACCTGGTTTGGTTCCCGGCTGCCCACGTCAAAACCCGCGACTGCGGGACCTCCTGCGGCCCTGGGATGCCCTTGGCCGGCCCGGCGGCCCGTATGGGCTCGCCGCTTGCGCCGATGGAGGTCCCGCATGGCCGTATTCGCTCCTCGTCTGACCCGTCGACAGTCGCCCTCGGGGCAGGTGATGGTGCGGCTGGGCGACCCGCGACTCGATGCCTATCTGGAGTTTCGTGGAGGCGCGGTGCCGACCGAATTCAGTGCTGGCTGCCGGGTTCGACCTGCAGGTGTTCTTCACTGTTGTGCCCAAGCCGCCGGCGCAGGTCACCAGCGCCGACGTCCTTGGGTTCATCACCGCCCAGCGCGCCGGCTCGGCGACCACGACCCCTATGACGGCCGTCGTCGACGGCGCCAGCGGCGTCTCAGCGCGGACGGTGAGGCGGCGGTTGTCCAGCGTGTCCGGGCTGTTTGGCTACCTGCAGGCGCGTGGGGACGTGCCGGCGAACCCCCGGCTTCCAGCAGCCCGCGGATGTCCCGGTTGAGGTTGCATCCCCTGGCAAGGCGATTCTGCACCCCATTGAGATGCTCTTGCCAACACCGCACCGGTGCGTCCGGTGAGCAGCCGTGCTCGACGACGTGCAACGCACCACCTGGCCTCAAGACCCGGCCGACTCACGCACCGCGGCGACAGCATCCGGATCGTGCACAGCGTCCACGTGCACAGCTTTGTCGCAGTCGTGCCGACGCCGGGGTCGGACCTTTAGCGCAGCTGATGCTATTATCTCGCGCCAGCGAGTACGACGAAGCGCCTGGCCCGGGGGCATCTATGAAGTGGTTTGCGCATTCATTGGCTGGGATCGGCGTGCTCGCACTGTCTGTCCTCATTGCCGCCAGCCCTGCTTCAGCAGACGGCCCGTTCGTCTACGAGTATAAGACCGGGGCTACGGACGCGACCTGTCTCGAGCTGTACCACGGGAGCTGTGACCCCAACAATCCCGATAAGCTTTACGGGTCGTGGAAGATCGGTTACGACCACACGAATCTGACGATCGCCTTGTCAGCTCCGCCGAACCGCGATCCGCAAATGGTCGCGGCCGCCCGCGGCGCAATCGCGATTTGGCGCAAGATCCTTGCCGAAAAGCTGCCCATCGTGTCGCTCACTGATATCACCGGCACCGATCAGGCAACCCATGCAGACATAGCCGTGACCTACGTACCCGGCGCGGGCGGCGTTGTTTGGGGTGCCAAGGCCAACTGCGCACCCAATCACTGCAGCATCACTCTCCGAAGCTCGGAGCCGCCCGGAGGACCGTGGCCCGACTTCGACATCGGGCGAATGTATGAAAACACCCTTCACGAGGTCGGTCACGCCCTGGGCCTTGGCCACGCGTACCCGCTCCTCACCTCGACCGACATCATGGCCTATGGCCCGGTTCAAGCCGTGTTCAATCCGACAACGGGGATGAACGAATACCAGTACAAGACGCCGATCGT